>JBJKRM010000055.1:0-4417 GCA_046704685.1 Rhizomicrobium sp. | reverse complement strand
CCAAGTGGGGCGCCTGTTTGGTCCCGTCATGGTGGAGTGGTTCCTGGTCATCGGCACGCTGGGACTGATTTCGATCATCAAGACGCCGCAGATCTTGGCAGCGCTCAGCCCGCATTACGGCCTGAGGCTGTTCTGGCGCGAACCCTGGACCGCCTTCGTCTCCCTCGGCTCGGTCGTCCTGGCGGTGACCGGATGCGAGACGCTGTATGCCGACATGGGCCATTTCGGCAAATCACCGATCCGTACCGCCTGGCTCGGCTTCGTGCTTCCAGCCCTGTTCCTCAACTATTTCGGACAAGGCGCCGCCCTCTTGCGAGCGCCGCATCTATCAGGAGCGGCCTTCTACGCCGTGGCCCCGAGCTGGGCGCACTATCCACTGGTGTTCCTGGCCACTATCGCCACCATTATTGCCAGCCAAGCGGTGATTTCCGGCGTCTTCTCCATCACCCGCCAAGCAGTGCAGCTTGGCATGCTGCCGCGCATGGAGATCCGCCACACATCGGCCACCGATTACGGCCAGATCTACGTGCCACGCATGAATGCCGTGCTGTGCGTCGGCGTGGTGCTGATCGTCCTCATCTTCAAGAACTCAAACGCGCTGGGCGCGGCCTATGGCATCGCGGTCACTGGCGAGATGTTCATCTCCACCATGCTGGTGGGGCTCATCGCCGTGCGGCAGTGGAACTGGGATCTGAAAATGGCGATCCCAGTATTCGGCCTTCTTGGCTTCATCGATCTGTTCTTCCTGGGATCGAACGCCCTCAAGATTGTGGAAGGCGGCTGGCTGCCGCTGTTTATCGCCACCTCCGTCTACCTGATCATGGAGACTTGGCGGCTCGGCCGGCGCACCCAACTCGACCGCATCCGCAACGAATCCATGCCGATGAGCCTGTTCCTGGAGCGCGCCGAGAAGACTCCAGTGCGCGTGGCGGGAACGGCCGTGTTCCTCACCGCCCGCGCCGATGCGGTGCCGGGAGCGTTGCTGCACAACCTCAAGCACAACAAGGTGCTGCACGAACGCGTGCTGATCACGCAGGTGATCGTCGACGACACGCCATTCGTGGCGCCCGACAAGCGGCTTGCCGTGGAGAAGCTCGGCAAGGGTTTCTACACCGTGCACATCCATCACGGTTTCTTCGAGACACCCGACGTGCCCAAAGCACTGACCGAGGCACGTCGCTTCGGTCTTGCCGTCGATCCCGAAACCACAACCTTCTTCATCGGCCGCGAGACCCTGGTGCCGGCCGAACATTCGGTGCTGGCAGGCTGGCGCACCTGGCTCTACATGCGGCTCGCCTCCAACGCGCTGTCGCCGGCGCGGTTCTATCACTTGCCGCCGAACCGCGTTGTGGAGTTGGGCGCCCAGGTGACGATTTAGCGAAAAGCGAAGAACAAATCGCGTCACGTCGCGGAACGGTCAAGCCCCTACTCGCTATTCGCTTTTAGTCCAGCGCATAGATCAGCGCCTTCAGATAAGCGCTTTCCGGGAGCATCGGATGGATCGGATGATCGGGTCCGGCGCCGGCCTGGCGGACGAGCCGCGCCGAACGGCCGGCCCGGGCGATGCCGGTGGCGCATTCCAGCGCCAGACGATCCATGCTGATGTTGTGGGAACAAGAGGCCAGGAACAACACGCCGCTTGGCGCCGTGACCGCAGCCGAGAGCCTGGCCAGCTTGCGATAGGCCTTGGCGCCGGCTTCCAGATCCTTCTTGGCCTTCACGAAGGGTGGCGGATCGGCGATGACCACGTCAAACGCTTCCTTGGCGCCGCCGAGCCGCTCCAATTCCTCGAAAACATCGGCCTTGATGAAGCTTGCCGGCAGATGGTTGGCACTTGCCGCCTCTTCGGCCAGCGCCACGGCGGGCGCCGAACTTTCCAGCCCCGCAACTTCTCGCGCCCCGGCGCGGACCGCGGCCAGGGCAAATCCGCCGGTGTAGGAATAGGCATCGAGCACGCTCTTGCCCCGCGCCAACGAGGCCATGAAGGCACGGTTGTCGCGCTGATCGTAATACCAGCCGGTTTTCTGGCCCGACGCGGCATCGGCAAAATAGCGCACACCATTCTCTTCGATGGTGATGCGACCGCCATCGCCGGCATCAACATAGCTATCAAGACCTTCCAACGTCCGGGCCGGCGCATCCGCGCGCAGGATGACATGGTGCGGCCGCAGCACGCCCTGTAGCGCCGAGAGCAGCACATCGCGGAGCCGTTCCATGCCAGCGGTGGTGATCTGCACCACCGCCGTATCGCCGAAGCGATCGATGGTGAGACCGGGCAACCCGTCGCCTTCGGCATTGACGAGACGGTAGTAGGGCGTGGCGAACAGCATCTGCCGCAGCGCCAAGGCGCGCGACAGCCGCGCGATGAAGAAGGCTTCATCGATCTCCGCGTCGCAGGCGCGATCGAGGAGCCGCACGGCAATCAGGCTTTTGGGGTTGAAGAAACCGGTGCCGAACGGACGGCCATCATCACCGACCACATTGACGATGGAACCGGCGGGCAGCGCCTTGGCCATCGCAATTTCATTGGAGAACAGCCAGGGCGCGCCGCCGCGGGCGCGCCTTCCTTCTCGGG
Source organism: Rhizomicrobium sp. (assembly GCA_046704685.1). Taxonomy (GTDB): domain Bacteria; phylum Pseudomonadota; class Alphaproteobacteria; order Micropepsales; family Micropepsaceae; genus Rhizomicrobium. The sequence continues at coordinate 1,842 of JBJKRM010000055.1, read as the reverse complement.
GTTTGACCCGCAACGTGGGACGAGAACTCATGACAGTGCTTCCGGCTCGATCGGCGGCGCAGGAATAGCGCGTTTCGCCGGGATCAGGCGGACTTCTTTTTCAGCCGGATGCCGCGACCCCCTTCGGGAGACGACGAGCCGTCGCTGATCAGCTCGATGCCGGCCGAATCCAGGGCGCCAATCAGCTTCATCAGTGAATCAACATTGCCGCGAATCACGCCCTCGCTGGCTTCCATGCGCTGGATGGTGGGCACGGACAAACCCGCGATCTGGGCCAGCTCCCTCTGGTCGATGCCGAGAAGGGCCCGCGCCGCCCGAAGCTGTCCTGCACTGATCATGCCCACCACCTTGGCGCGTACTGCTATTAACCACACTCAGTGTGGAAAAGCGATGCTCCAGATATCAATTATCCGATTCCTTTCTGCAGGGTACAAGCACCAAATTCATAGGAAAGGCTCTCAACACGACGTCAGCCCTTCGGCTAAGCCTTGGAATTTGCTACGACGTCGTCAGGGACGCGGCGCCAGGAAAAACAAGACCATGCTAACCAGACGGAGTGTCATTGCGGGTGCGGCATTGCTGGCTGGGACACCGGCCATGGCGGCGCATGGCCACCGAGCGTTTGTCGAGGTCCGCAACGGCCGCTTCCAACTGAACGGCAAGCCTTATCGCTTTGCCGGGACAAACCTCTGGTACGGCGCCTATCTGGGTTCCGCTGGACCGTTGGGCAATCGCGACCGGCTGAAGCGCGAGCTGGACACCCTGCACAGGCTTGGCCTCGACAATCTCAGGGTGCTGGGCTCTGGCGAGGATTCGCCGCTGAAGAATTCCCTCAAGCCGGCCTTCCGGGGCCGCAAGCCGCCTTACAACCAGGAACTCCTGGGTGGGCTTGACTTCCTCCTTGCCGAAATGGCCCAGCGCGACATGAAGGCCGTGATCTACCTGAACAACTTCTGGGAATGGTCCGGCGGCATGGTGACCTATCTGTATTGGACCAATGGCGGGCACTATATAAATCTCAACGATCCGGCGCACCCCTGGCCGCAATTCGCCGATTTCAGCGCCCAATTCTATCAAAGCCCCAAGGCGATCGCCCTGTATGACCAATATGTTGCCGCCCTCGTCGGCCGCACCAATACGGTCACCGGCAAGCCCTATCGCGACGATCCCGCCATCATGGCCTGGCAGCTGGCCAACGAGCCGCGGCCCGGCGGTACGCCGTCCACGGCGCCGTTCGCCGCCTTCTACGCCTGGATCGCGCGCACCGCCGACTTCATCAAGAAACGGGACCCCAACCATCTGGTATCCACCGGCAACGAAGGACTGATGGGCTGTCTCGGAAGCTCGGCGTGTGTCCTCAAGGCGAACCGGCCGGCGGGCATCGACTACCTCACCTTCCATCTCTGGCCGCTGAACTGGAGCTGGGTGGATGCCAAGAACCTGGCGGGCACCTATGCGGGATGCGAAGCCAAGTCGCGCGCCTATATCGCGGCGCATCTGAAGATGGCGACCGAACTTGGCAAGCCGGCAGTGCTCGAGGAATTCGGTTTCGTGCGCGACGGCGGGCTCTACGCGCCGAGTGTTCCGACCACCTATCGCGACCGTTTCTATAAGATGGTGTTCGGCATGGTCGAGGACAGCGTGCGCCGGGGCGGGCCGTTCGCCGGCAGCAATTTCTGGGCTTGGGGCGGCGAGGGCCGCGCCCAGCATCCCGATTTCATGATGCGACCTGGCGACACCTCCTATGTCGGCGACCCACCGCAGGAACCGCAAGGGCGCAACTCGGTGTTCGACAGCGACGCATCCACACTCGCCATCATCCGCGCGCATACCACCAAGCTG
>JBJKRM010000054.1:0-2989 GCA_046704685.1 Rhizomicrobium sp. | reverse complement strand
ATCCCGTACCGGGAGGCAGATCGCCTTTCTGTGGGCGAAGGATTCGCTGCGCCGCACCAAACTGAATGCTCTGTCGGAGTTCGCGAGCGGCACCGACGTGACGCTCGGCGGCAACTGGGAAATGCCGGTAGGGGAGCTGGTGGATTTGCTGAACAGGACGCGTCTGCTCCCCTCGGCTTGGCGCTAACAGCACCGATTGTTGGCGGTATGAAGACACAGTCCGCTAGGTGCAGCACGGGGCAGGGCCCTTCTTGAGGCCGACTCAGCTATCATCGTGCCCTTGAAGGATTGAGGGCTGCGTGTGGGGCCACGATTGTCTCATAGGCTGGTGGCGGGCTTCGTCGCGTCCGTGTTCGGATATGCGGCTCTGGTCGCCTATCAGGCCGGCGCCTATCCGGAAGGCCATCCCATCTTCACGGCCGCGGTCAGCCTCATTGGCAGCGTGATTGCCGCCTTCATCCTGTATTACCTGGCCATCGCCCTTCCTGAGATCCGCAAGCGTCAGCGCATCAAGAAAAGCTGCCTGGCCAACTATATCTACCGCAAGCGGCTGCTGCTGCACGCCGTTGTGTCGGGAAGCATCTGCGGCGGGCGGCTGGATCTCACCCTGTCGCCGGCGGAGATCGACCGGCTGATGTCGGTGGTGGAATTCCGCAAGACCTTCGGCCAAGGCAAGGAGGCCGATGAGGGTTTCTGCGCCTACAGCAACTACATCCACAAGGACGAAGCCGAATTCCGGGCGGCGACCTTCCAATTGAGCCTGATCGTTCGGCAGATGGATTACATCCTGAACAACTACGACATCGAGAACGCCGAACTCTTCGAAGTGGTCAAGAACATGGAAGACGTGCTGTTCTCGGCCCGCCTGTTGCACGCCGATTACGATGACATCAAGCGGGTTGCCGGATTGCTCTACAGCCTCTTCTCGGGCCTCTCCCTGAGTGCCGGCTATCGCGATTACGACCCGATCGAAAAGGCCATCCGGTCGCTCTGAGTGGCCGGAATGCTGCCACTGCCCACAACGCTATGGGCATATACGAAGGTAACCTTTGCAGGTAGCCTTCATATTTGTTAGAACGACGACCATGAACAAGAGCGACGATGATCCGGGCACCGCGCGCGCCATGGCGCTGGCAAGCGAGCTTCGTACGGCGAATGGCCGGCTGAAGCGGCGCCTGCGCGAACAGGCAGGACCGTACGATCTGAAATGGTCGCAGATTGCGGTGCTGGTGCGGCTGGACCGCGAGGGGCCTGCGACGGTGACGGCGCTGGCCCGTGCCGAGGGTGTGAGGCCGCAATCCATGGGCGAGACGGTTGCCGCGCTGCAGAGCTTGAGCTTGGTGCAGGGCTCACCCGATCCTGAGGACGGACGCCAGACGCTGCTGTCACTGACTCCGGCCTGCCGCGAGCGAATCCGGGCCGACCGGGCCAAGCGTGACGACTGGTTGTCCTGCGCCATCCGTCAGAAGCTCACCGTGCAGGAACAGAAGCTGCTTTCGCAGGCGGTCGAACTCATCAAGCGTTTGGTAGGGCCCGAAAGTAACTGAAACGAGATAGAAGAAACCGACATGGCCCTCACGACCCTTGATCCCAAGACCGCCCTCGTTGTCATCGATCTGCAGAAGGGCATCGTCGCGTTCGGCGCCGATCGCGGATCGGCGGAGGTGGTGAGACGCGCCGCCGCCCTTGCTGCCGCGTTCCGTAAGCACAGTCTGCCGGTTGTTCTTGTCAACGTCGTTTCCGGCGAGCCGCCGCGCACCGAATTCGCGCGCCCGCCCGTCACGTTACCGCCCGACTGGGCCGACATCGTTGCGGAGATGAACCCGCAGCCGTCGGACCACCGCGTCACCAAGCACACCTGGGGCGCCTTTACCCACACCGATCTGGAGACATGGCTGCGCAGCCAGGGCATCACTGAGATCGTGCTGTGCGGCATTTCCACCAGCATAGGCGTCGAGTCCACCGCTCGCTCCGCTTTCGAGCTGGGATTCAATGTCGCCTTTGCCACCGACGCGATGACCGACCTGAGCGCCGAAGCGCAAGCGAACAGCGTTACGCGCATCTTCCCGCGCCTGGGCGAGACCGGCACGACGGAGGACATCCTCAAACGCCTCGACAACCGCTCATGAGTGCAGCGTCCCGGGGCTGGCGGAGCATGTTCCGTTCGCTCGCCAACCCCAATTACCGCATCTGGGCGATGGGATCCTTGGTTTCCAATATCGGAACCTGGATGCAGCGCATCGCCCAGGACTGGCTGGTGCTGACAGAACTGACGCACAACAACGCCAGTGCGGTGGGCATCGTCATGTCGCTGCAGTTCGCCCCACAGGTCCTGCTGTTGCCCTGGAGCGGCTTTGCCGCCGATCATTTCGACCGCCGCAAACTGCTTTACGTCACACAGTCTGTGCTTGGTCTTCTGGCTCTGATCCTGGGGCTGCTGGTCGTTACTGGGGTGGTGCAACTGTGGGAGGTCTATGTCTTGGCCTTCCTGTTCGGCTGTGCGGCCGCCATCGATCTGCCGGCGCGGCAGGTGTTCGTCTCCGACATTGTCGGCGATGCCGATCTGGCGAACGCGGTCGGCCTCAATTCGACCTCGTTCAATGCCGCGCGCATGATCGGTCCCGCCATCGCTGGCGGTTTGATCGCGATCATCGGCACCGGCTGGATGTTCCTGCTCAATGCTGCCTCTTTCGTCGCCATGATTGTGGCCCTCACGGCCCTGCGATTGCCGGCGCAGGTGGTGCCGAAGCGGTCGGGTCGTTCGCAACACGGTCTCGCCGAAGGCTTCCGCTACATCGGCAAGCGCCCGGACCTGATGGCGGTCATGGTGATCGTGTTCCAGATCGGCACGTTCGGTCTGAACTTCCCGATCTTCATATCCACCATGTCTGTGCGTGCCTTCCACGCGGGCGCGGGGCTGTACGGCATTTCGACCTCCATCCTGGCGGTTGGAACGGTGATCGGGGCGCTGATGACCGCGGCGCGGCAG
>JBJKRM010000053.1:0-4023 GCA_046704685.1 Rhizomicrobium sp. | reverse complement strand
CGCAATGATGTTGTTGCGACCGGCGGCAGCCGGGACGCAGATCACAGTCGACCTCGACCGTCCGCTGGGCGCCTATCCACAGATCACCAGCTGGTTTGGTTATGACGAGGCCGATTACAGTTTCATGCCGCATGGCCGCGCACTGCTGTCCGAGTTGCATGATCTCAGCCCGGTTCCGGTGCACATCCGTGTCCATCACTTGTTCACCTCGGGCAACGGTGTGCCCGGTCTGAAATGGAGTTCCACTGGCATCTTCCGCCTCGATGCCAAAGGCCGCCCGGTCTACGACTTCACCATCGTCGACAAGATATTCGACGCCTACAAAAAGGCCGGCGTGCGCCCGATGGTGGAACTGGGCTTCATGCCCAAGGACCTGTCGCGCAAGCCCGAGCCGTATCAAGTGCATTTCGGACAAGGCGACATGCTGGCAAGCGGGGCGCAGTACCCGCCGAAGAACTACCGCCTCTGGGAAGACCTCGTCCGCGTCTTCACGGCCCATCTGGTGCAACGGTATGGTGCCGAGGAGACCCGTCACTGGTACTGGGAGGTGTGGAACGAGCCGGACATTCCGTATTGGCACGGTACGCGCGCGGAATACTTTAAGCTCTATGATTACGCTGTGGCGGGCGTTCGCGCCGCACTGCCTGGGGCGCAGGTCGGTGGTCCAGCCACCACCAGTCCGCGCAACCCGAAGGCTGCTGCCTTCCTCAAGGCGTTCCTCGATCACTGCGCCCACGATCGCAGTGCGGCCACCGGCAAGCCCGTGCCGCTGGATTTCATCTCCTTCCATGCCAAAGGCCAGCCGGAGGTGGTCGACGGCCATGTCCGCATGGGCCTCGACAAGGAATTGAACGATGTCCGCGACGGCTTCAAGGTCGCCGCCGATTCGCGCTATGCCAAGCTACCGGTCATCCTCAGCGAGGCCGATCCCGAAGGCTGCGCCGCCTGCTCGGCCAAGACCAATCCGGCCAATGCCTACCGCAACGGATCGCTCTATGCCTCTTACACCGCCGCAGCCCATAAGGGCATGCTCGATTTGGCGCGCCGCTACCACGTCAATCTCATCGGCATGCTGAGTTGGTCGTTCGAGTTCGAGAACACCGGCTATTTCGAAGGCTATCGGTCGCTGGCCACCAACGGCATCGACAAGCCGGTGCTGAATGTCTTCCGCATGGCTGGCCTGATGGGGGGCACGCGGCTCGAAACCCGCTCAAGCTCCGAAGTGCCGCTGAACACGATCATTGCGGACGGCGTCCGCCGCGGGCCGGATATCGACGCCTTGGCCACGCGCGAGCGGAACCATGCCGCCGTGATGCTGTGGAACTATCACGACGACGAGGTCGCTGCCCCTGCCAGCGATGTCGTGTTGACCCTCTCCGGTCTGCCTGTGAAACGGGTACTCGTCACCCAATTCCGCATCGACGACACCCACAGCAACGCCTACACGCTGTGGAAGCAGATGGGATCGCCCCAAGCGCCGACGCCGGAACAATATGCGGCCCTGAAACGGGCCGGCAACCTCAAGCTGTTTGGGTCGCCGCGATGGATCGATGCCGGTGCTGGCAAGCTTGTTCTCAAGGTGTCAATGCCCAGACAGGCGGTATCCTTGTTCACCTTTGATTGGTGATGGTGGACCGCTGCAATATGGAGCACTTTCACTTCGCATTTGCCTGTGCAGGGTGACATCAAACATACCTTGTCATGCACGCGGATTGGATATGACGGTCAACTGCTGTTGGTGCACGCAAAGCAATTGATACTGACCGTCGTCCGGTACAGGCGTGTCGTCGATCGGGAAACATGCCATGCCCTGCTGTGCAGGCTGAGGCTGGGACCCTGGTTACCCCCTACCAGGGTCTAGTCGCCCGCCGCAGGTCTCATATTCCGGAAATTCCGGGCCAGCACAAAATATCTTCCTTACATCGTGGTTTGACGGGTAACGACCCATCTCCGGGCCCAAAGCTCATAATCTTTCCGGCATTCGTGACTTCGTTGGCCGCGCCCACCGGTCCCATGGCGATACGGTGGATTTTGCTGAAAAATCAACCGTCTGACTCTCGGTGCGGCTTTGACATTGCTCATATAAATCGGCGTCCGGCCACGTAGGCTTTGTTCCTGAAGAAGGAGAAGAGACATGGAAGCCAAACCAGACGCTCACATGCCGCTCCCTCTGGAAGTGCGTGTGCATGGTCGCGGCGGTCAGGGTGGGGTCACCTGCGCCAAGCTGATCGCAGCGCTTTACACCGAGATGGGTCTTTATGTTCAGACCTTCGGCGACTATGGCAGCGAACGCTCCGGCGCTCCTGTCCAGGCCTATACGCGGGTAGACGACAAGCCGATCAAGAATGCTAATAAGGTCTATCGCCCCGACCACCTTCTGGTGCTTGATGAGGGATTGTTGGGGCCGCATATCCTTGATGGAGCCGAGCCGGGCGCTGTCCTGCTGCTGAACACGCACAAGAATCTGGAAGACTATGTCGGCCGCTTCGACCGCTATCGTTTCGGCGTGGTGGATGGTACCGCCATCGCGCGGGATCAGGGTATCGGCTCCAGTGCCGTCGTGATCATCAACACCACTATTCTCGGTGCTTACGTCCGTCTGCTGGGACTGCCCTTTGCCGCGCTCAAGAAGGCCTTTGTTTTCCTCGGTGTCACTGGTGATTTGAAAGCGGCCCAGCAGGCTTACAATCAGGTGAAGATCTGTGAAGCCACCAAGCTTCTTCCGGCTTCCATGTCGCCTGCACCGCTGGCGCCAAATGCGCCCGTGCTGCCCATGATAGACCACAACAAGGACGTCCCCGCGGCGCTCAAGACTGGTACTTGGTCGAACCAGACACCTGTCTATGTTGAACATGCCGCGCCCTGCAATGTCGCCTGTCCGGCAGGCAACGACGTGGTTGGCTTCATCCAGGCTCTGAAGAAGAAGGACGTCAACGAGGCGGCGGCAATCCTGTTGTCGACCCAGCCCCTTCCGTCGGTGTGTGGCCGCGTCTGTCCGGCGCCCTGTATGATCTCGTGCAACCGCTCGGCCTTTGACGGCGCGGTCAACGTTCGCAGCCTGGAGCGCTGGATCGGCGATCATGTTGACTTCGAGCCATTGCGCCAATCCGTACCGCGACCGATGCACATCGCTGTGGTGGGGGGCGGACCGGCAGGGCTCAGCGCCGCGTACCAGTTTGCTCTTGCCGGTCATGCCGTGACCATCTACGAAGCGAGCGCGTCATTAGGCGGCGTCCTGCGCAACGGCATTCCTGCCTTCCGCCTGCCGCAGGACGCGCTGCAGCGTGACCTCGACCGTATCGCCGCTCTGGGTGTCAAATGTCGCTTTGGCACGCGCATCGGCAAGGCCGAACTCAAGCAACTGCAGCAGGATCATAATGCCGTCATCGTCTGCGTCGGCTTCGGCGCCTCGGTTTTGCTGGGTGCTAAGGGCGAGAGTCTCGATGGCGTGGAGCAGGGGCTCGACTTCCTGGATCGCGTCAAACGTGAGCCGGTTTCCCTCTCCGGTGATGTCATCGTGGTCGGTGGCGGCAACACCGCTATCGACTGTGCGCGTTCCGCGCTGCGCTGCGGTGCCGCTTCGGTGAAGATCATCTATCGCCGCAGCCGCAAGGACATGCCGGCGATTGCCGAGGAGATTCGTGATGCCGAGCGCGAAGGCATCGAAATCCTGGCGTGCCGCCAACCTATAGAATTCATTGGCAACGGCAGACTCGCCTCCGTCGTTGTGGCTGAGGTTGAGGCGGGACCTCCCGATGCATCGGGACGTCACCGCCCCTTGGTGACTCAGCGCACCGCCTCGCTGGCGTGTCACAACGTCCTTCTCGCGTTGGGCCAGAAGAGCGAACTTGATCTCCTGCCTGAAGGCTGGAGCATCAAGGATGGCCAGGCTTGGCTTGCATCCAAGGCATTGCCGGTTTGGTTTGCCGGCGATTGCGCCACCGGCGACGGCACGGTCACTCACGCTATCGGCAACGGCCACCATGCCGCGCTGGCCGTCATGGCCAGGACTCGGCATGTAGA
>JBJKRM010000052.1:0-3826 GCA_046704685.1 Rhizomicrobium sp. | reverse complement strand
ATCAGGTTCTTCTCCGAACCCGAGCCGCCGTGGAACACGAGATCGAGCGGCTTCTGGGGCAGGTCGTGCGTCTTGGCGACGAGGTCCTGCGAGTTCTTGAGGATGACCGGGCGCAGCTTGACGTTGCCGGGGGCGTAGACGCCGTGCACGTTGCCGAACGAGGCCGCCACGGTGAAATGGCCGATCGGCGACAGCACCTCATAGGCGCGCAGCACGTCTTCCGGCTGGGTGTAGAGCTTGGGATTGCCGACATCGCTCTCGGTCATCTCATGGCCGATGCCGTCTTCCTCGCCGCCGGTGACGCCGAGCTCGATCTCCAGGCTCATGCCCATCGGCGCCATGCGCTTGAGGACGCGGGCGCATTCTTTGAGGTTGTCCTCGATCGGCTCGCTGGAGAGGTCGAGCATGTGTGAGGAGAACAGCGGACGGCCGGTGCGCTCGAACTGCTTCTCGCTGCGGTCGATCAGGTCGTCCACCCAAGGCACCAGCTTGCGGTTGGCGTGGTCGGTGTGGAGCACGGCGCAGATGCCGTATTCCTCGGCCAGCAGGTGGACGTGCTGCGCCACGCTGGTAGCGCCCAGCACGCGGGCCTTGTGGGCGTCGGGCGCGGCCTCGCCGGCGAAAAAGCGGGCGCCGGAATTCGACATCTGGATGATGACGTCGGACTTGTTCTTGGCGGCGCACTCCATCACCGCGTTGAGGACGTTGGTGCCCACCACGTTCACGGCCGGAAGCGCGTAGCCGCCTTCTTTGCAGGCTGCGATCAGCTGCCGGTATTCCTTGCCGGTCACGACGCCGGGCTTGAGCTTCGTGGTCATGAAAGTCCTCTTTCTTGGAAAAATGAGAGGACTAGATAGCCGCGTGACCATGGCAACACAACGGCACCCGGCTGCGTCAAAGATATGCAGCTAAAACAACTGGTTAAATGCCTTCACCGCTGCGGCCGGGCCGCCCGGATGGTTCCACACGCCCTGCGAGACAGCGAGGAAATCCGCCCCGGCCTCCACCAGGGGCCCCGCATTGTCGACGGTGATGCCGCCGATGGCGACGCAGGGCACCACCATGAGGTCCGCCCACCAGCGGATCACCTCCACGTCGCAGCGGCTCTTGGGGTCCTTGGTGGTGGTGGGGAAGAAGGCGCCGAAGGCGACGTAATCCGCCCCGGCCTCGGCCGCCTCCATGGCGACATGTGTGGAATCGTGGCAGGTCACCCCGACGATGCGGTCGGGGCCCAGCAGCGCCCGCGCCTCGGCATAGGGCGCATCGTCCTGGCCGACATGCACGCCGTCACAACCCAGGCGCTTGGCCAGGTCCGGCCGGTCGTTGAGGAGGAAGGCAACGTCGTGGTCCTGGGCGATCGGCATCAGCACCTCCGCCGCGCGCACGATCTCCTCCTCGGGCACCTTCTTCAGCCGCAGCTGCAGCGAGGCGACATCGCCGCCGTCAAGGGCGCGCTTCAGCGTCTCGCCAAACGGCTTGGGCTCCAGCTTGGGCGGGGTGATGAGATAAAGGCGGCAGGGGTCGGTCATGACTTCCTTTTACCTCCCCTTTGCGGGGAGGTCCAACGTGCGCAGCGCGTTGTAATTACGGGGGGGGACACAATACTTAATTGGCTTCATAGATTTCATCGTCTGACTGCCAATTAAGTATTATGTCCCCGCAATTAATCCCGCAATTAAAACCAAACCGATGGACCACGCCCCCTGCATGGAAGGCTTGACCGCAAAAGACTGCATCTCGGTTATGCCCCCACCCAAAGCGCCGAACCGCGCGTCATCTACCCGTGATAGATATCGACGATGCGCCCCAGCAGCTCGATCGCCTCGGCCTTCGAGCGCTGGAACGAGTTGCGGCCGATGATCGAGCCGTTGCCGCCGCCCGCCTTGATGGCCTTGGCCTCCTCGATGATGCCGGCATCGTCCTTCTTGGCGCCGCCGGAGAACACCACCAAGCGCCGCCCGCCGAGCGCCGCCTTCTTCACCAGCTTCACCCGGTCGGCCAGGCTGTCGATCGGCACCTTGCCCTTCTTGTAGAGCTCGCCGATATCGGCGGCTTCCACGAAACTGGTCGGCAGCTTCACCTTGATGATATGCGCGCCGAGCAGCGCCGCGATCTGGGTGGCATAGGTGGCGATGTCGATCGCCGTCTCGCCGTCCTTGGAGAGATCCTCGCCGCGCGGATAGGACCAGATCACGGTGGGCAGTCCGACATCCTTGGCCGCGGCGACGAACTCCCGCGCCACTTCCATCATGTCGTAGGATTTGAGCGACCCGGGATAGATGGTGAGGCCGACCGCGGTGCAGCCCAGCCGCAGCGCATCGTGCACGCTGGAGGTCAATGCCTGCGTCTTCGGCCCTTCCTTGGGATAGAGCAGGTTGGCCGAGTTGACCTTGAGGATCAGCGGGATGCGGCCGGCGAAGGTGGCGGCGCCCGCTTCCAGCATGCCGAGCGGCGAGGCGAACGCCGACAGTCCCGCCTCGAACGCCAGTTCGAAATGGTAGTGCGGATCATAGGCCGGCGGATTGGGCACGAAGCAGCGGTCGGGGCCGTGCTCGAAGCCCTGATCGACCGGAAGAATGACCATCTTGCCGGTGCCGCCGAGCTTTCCCTGATACAGCATGCGGGCAAGATTGGTCTTCACGCCCGGATTGTCGCTCTCGTACCAAGACAGAATGTGCTGCACGGCTTCGGTCATCGTCTCGCTCCTTCGCTAAAGAAAATGCCCTCATTCCTTTCGGAATGAGGGCATATCCTAAAACCTGTGCCCCTTTCTTGCGAAGGGGTGCGAGCGTTAAGTTGAAGTCACTTCACCATCAGCGCGGCGACACCCGGAAGTTCCAGGCCTTCCAGCCATTCCAGGAAGGCGCCGCCGGCCGTCGAGACATAAGAGAAGTCCTCGGTCACGCCGGCCTTGTTGAGCGCGGAGACGGTGTCGCCGCCGCCGGCGACGGACAGCACGTTGCCGGCCCTGGTGGCAGCGGCGACGGCATTGGCGGCGGCCACGGTTCCGTTTTCAAACGGCGGTGTCTCGAAGGCGCCAAGCGGTCCGTTCCACACCACCGTCCTGGTGGCGTGCAGGCGCTTGATGAAGGCCTCGACGCTCGCCGGGCCGACATCCAGGATCATTTCGTCGGCGCCGACCTGTGCCACCGGAACCGTCCGGCATTCGGCATTGGCCTTGAATTCCTTGGCGACGACGACATCGGTCGGCAACAGGATCGCCGCACCGCTTTCGGTCGACAGCGAAATCACCTTGCGGGCGGTCTCGACATGATCGGGCTCATACAGCGACTTGCCGACTTTGACGCCTTCGGCGGCGAGGAAGGTGTTGGCCATGGCGCCGCCGATCACCAGCGTCTCGACGCGCTTCACCAGGTTTTCCAACAAGGCGATCTTGGTCGAGACCTTGGCGCCGCCGATCACCGCCATCAGCGGGCGCTCGGGATCGTTGAGCGCCTTGGAGAGGTGGACGAGCTCGGCTTCCATCGAGCGTCCGGCCGCATTCAACAGAAGATGGGCGACCCCCTCGGTGGACGCATGGGCGCGGTGGGCGCTGGAGAAGGCGTCGTTGACGTAAACGTCGGCGAGCTTGGCCAGTTGCTTGGCCATCTCGGGATCGTTCTTCTCTTCGCCGGCATGGAAGCGGGTGTTCTCCAACAGCAGCACCTCGCCGTCCTTCAGCTTGGCGACGGCAGCCTCGGCCACCGGACCGACGCAATCCTCGGCGAAGGCGACCGGGCGGCCGACGATCTGGGACAGCGGTCCGGCAACCGGCTTCAGGCTCATGGCGGGAACGACCTTGCCCTTGGGGCGGTCGAAATGCGAG
>JBJKRM010000051.1:0-9924 GCA_046704685.1 Rhizomicrobium sp. | reverse complement strand
CTTCGCCGGCTCTCTCGTTCTGGCCCTGGCTGCGCTGGCCGGTCTGGGAGCGGCGGCAGGCTTTCGCATTATGGCGGCGGTGCCCCAGGTGGTGAGTGCTATCTTCGCCTTGTTGCTCGCGCGGCCTGGGCGACGGCCCCACATCTATCTCGCGCTGGCAGGGCTTTCGATGCTGGGTGGAGCGGCTTGCCAGTTGAGCAGCGGACTGGCGGCCCACGCCGGCGTGTTGCTGTTCGAGGCCGCGGCGCTGGTTGGTGTGGCTGTCGCTTCAAACCTTTTTGTCGAGCAGCGGCAGAAGGACGAGCGCGGGCCTCTTATACGCCGTGCGCGGTGAGGCGGTCGGTGTGTTGGCGCCCAGCGCCTGGCCGAGAACCTGGGTCGCGAATTCGGATGTCAGGCGCGGACCGTCCCAATTTGATCCATCCTTGCCTGTGCCGCTCTGGCACGTCTTGCGGCGCTCAGAAGGGACGCAAACCCATGTCGGCGGTTCGCGACGGCGCTTTTGTTCACCATCGAATCTGGCCTGCGGCTTGATCTTTTCCACCGCGTGCACGCTCTGGTGCCCACGCCGATGGGCGTTTGTCCGAACCACAGGATATGCCGCGATTACCGTCATAACCCATTGTTTAGGCAAAGTACGGGCCGCGCTTCGGCGCTCGGTGTTTGTCTCAAGAGTTACGTGTTTTTTAAGGCGCGCCGACCATCATGCCCCAATAAGGCCGCGTAAAAGGCCAGTGGGTGGTGGAAGTGTTGGAACAGTCGCTTCATAAGAAGCCAGGGGAGCCTATCGCTTCTCTGCGGACGGTTGAGGATGCTGAGCGGCTTCATCTCGCGATAGCGGGTGCCGGCGTGGTAGCGTTCAACTGGACGGTGGCGGACGACCGCATCCTGTGGGACGGCGCCGTCGACATGCTGCCGCCGCAGGTTGGTTCCGGCAAGAAGAGCTACGGCCGCAACCTGCTTGGCGCCATCAACAGCGAGGCGCGTCAGCGCTTCACCCACATCATCAACAGCCGCACGCTGGAGCCGGTGCCGTTCGAGATCGACGTCGAGATGCCTTCGGCCATGGGCTCGTTGTGGTTCGTGTTGGTGGGGGCGCGCACGGCCAATTCCGAAGGCGTGAGCGAGCGGTTGTCGGGCATCGTTCGCGAGATCACCGAGCGCAAGCACGAGACCAACCGTCTCATGTATCTGGCGACGCGCGACGAGTTGACGGGCCATCTCAACCGCAACTCCCTGCGCGCCGAACTGGCCGAGGCCATTGCCACCGCCCAGCGGGAGGAGCGCCATTGCGGCTTTTTGGTTGCCTCCATCGACCGGCTGGCGATCATCAATGATTCATACGGTTTTGACACCGCTGAGGAGGTTATCGTGGCGGTAGGCGAGAGGTTGGCGCGCGCCCTGCGCACCTCTGACGTGATTGGACGCACCGCCGGCAACAAGTTCGGCGTCATTCTCAAGAACTGCACCGAAAACGACATCATCGCGGTCGCCGAGAGACTGCGCGCCGCGGTGCGCGGCGATTTCGTCGACACCCGTTCGGGTCGCGTGGCGGTGACCTCTTCGGTCGGTGCGGTGTGGCTGCCGGGTAGCGCCGCCTCCAGCCAGGAGGCGATGCTGAGGGCCGAGGAGGCGCTCGAACGCGCCCGCGCCACGGGCCGCGACGGCTTTGTCATGTACCGCCGCTGCGAGCAGCGCGAAGGGGCGCGACTCCGGCTGATGAGCGTGGCCGACGAAGTGGTGTCGGCGCTCAAAGAGGACCGCCTGGTCTTCGCCTATCAGCCGATTGTCGATGCTGTCACCCGCCGGCCGGTGGAATACGAATGCCTGTTGCGCATGGTGCACCGCGACGGATCAATCGCTCCGGCCGGGCAGTTCATCCCTGCCGCCGAGCAGCTCGGGCTGGTTCGGCTGGTGGACCGCCGCGCTCTGGAGATGGCGGTGGCTACGCTCTATGCCCATCCCGAGATCAACCTCAGTGTCAATGTCTCAGGCACCACCTCGCAGGATTCGGCGTTTCTGCAGGCCTTTGTCGACTATGTCCGGGCCAACAGCGCGGTGGCCGAGCGGCTGGTGGTGGAGCTGACCGAGACCGCGGCGCTGCATCATTTCGAAGAGAACGTGCAGTTCGTTTCGCGCCTACGCGATATGGGCTGCCGTGTCGCCATCGACGATTTCGGTGCCGGTTACACCTCGTTCCGCAATCTGCAGATGCTGCGGGTCGACAAGGTCAAGATCGACGGCAGTTATGTGGTCTCGCTCGCCACCTCGCCGGAAAACCAGATCTTCGTGCGCACGCTGGTGGACTTGGCCAAGAACTTCAACCTGAAGACCACGGCCGAGTGGGTTGGCTCGGAACAGGAAGCCGATCTTTTGGAAGGCTTTGGCGTCGACCAATTCCAGGGCTTCTACTTTGGCGAACCTTGCCTCAAGCCGGAATGGTGCAAGGGTTAAGCCGTCCTACTTCCTCTGGCTGAGTTCCGCCAGTTGTTGACGCATCGCCTCGATCTCGGTCTTGAGTTCGCTGATGTCGTCGGAATTGCTTCTCTCCATGGCGCTGTTGCGGGGCGGATCGTTCACCGGCCGCGCGGCGAACGGTGTGATCATCCGCATGGCGTGTTCGAACAGCGCCAGGTTCTGCCGGGTCAGGGTCTCGATGGCCTGATGGCCTCCGCCGAATGCCTGGGCGATGCGGTCGCGCATCTCCTCCTGGTTCTTGATGAAGCTCTCCATGGACATGTCGAGATAGCCCGGCACGAAGGCCTGCATCGAATCGCCGTAGAAGCGGATGAGTTGGCGCAGGAATTTGATGGGCAGGAGATGCTGCCCCTTGGCCTCTTCTTCGACGATGATCTGGGTGAGGACGGAGCGGGTGATGTCGGCATCGCTGCGGGCATCACGCACTTCGAAATCGATGCCCTGCTTGACCATTTCGCAGAGGTGATCGAGCGTCACATAGCTCGAGGTCTGTGTGTTGTAGAGGCGCCGGTTCGCATACTTTTTGATGATGACCGGTGCATCGGTCGTGGATGTCTCTTACGCCATTTCCCCGCCGCTTGCTGCCTATTCCGGGACAAGATCAAGCCAAACCCATAAAACGGGAACCTGTCCAGCTTTTTTGCGCAGTTGCAGCAAGACAGCCCGCTAGATGGAACGTTTAAGGTACTGATAAAGCCTGACAATCTATCAGTGTATAAACTGCACTCGCAACCGCGGCAATACGGTCGCGACTGCAAAATGACGGCTTTCCGTCCCTGTGAAGCGGCGCGCGAGCAGGGCAAAGGGCTTCAAGCATCTCGAAATAGCAGTTGCTGGTGAATTCAGGGGCCGGTTTGCCACCGGTGGAGGCTTCGAGCCCAAAGGTCGCATTCGCGCACCATTCGGAAAAACAGGTGTTCGCGTGGAGCCTTTTTTGTGATTTAGGGTCGGCCAAAGGGGATTCGCGGCGTATGGCCATCGCGCTTTCGATCGACAAGCTGACCTGCATCCGCGGTCACCGCGCGGTGTTCCGCGACCTTTGTCTATCCGTACACGGCGGGACTCTGGTCTCTATCGAAGGACCCAACGGTGCCGGCAAGACCTCGCTGCTGCGGTTGTTGGCCGGTTTCCTGCGCCCGGCAGCCGGTAGCATCACCCTCACGGCTGGCGACAAGGTGGCGACCGATCCTGAAGAGCGTGGGGTGTTCGCCGGCTGGCTCGGTCACCAGGACGCCCTGAAACCGCAGATGAGCGTTGCCGAGCAGGTCCACTTCTGGTGCGCCCTCTATCGCTCGCCGCATCCCCCTGAAGAGGCGATGCGACGTTTCGGCATTGCCGCTCTGGCCGACCTGCCAGGACAGTTTCTGTCGGCGGGGCAAAGACGGCGCCTTGGCCTCGTGCGTCTGGTGCTCTCGAACCGTCCCTTGTGGCTGCTGGACGAGCCGTTGGCCGCGCTCGACACCAACGGCAAGGCCTTGGTGGCGGAGACCATCGCACGGCAGTGCGCCTCCGGCGGCATCGTCTTGTCGGCGACGCATGATCCCCTCGGTCTGCCTTGCGAAACCTTGCGGCTTGGAACAAGCGCATGAAGGCTTATTTCGCGCTCCTCCTTCGCGATGTCCGGCTGGCGGTGCGCGCCGGCGGCGGTGCTTCCCTTGCGTTGGCCTTCTTTGCCGCGGTGGTCACTCTGGTGCCGCTCGGCGTCGGGCCGGATCTGAAGCTTCTGGCGCGCATTGGCGGCGGTGTGCTGTGGGTGGCCGCGGTGCTGGCGGCGCTGTTGTGTCTGGACCGCCTGTTCCAGGCTGATTTCGAGGACGGCAGCCTCGATCTCATCGCACTGTCGCCGCTGCCGCTCGAAGCCACCGCTCTCGCCAAGATCACGGCGCATTGGCTGGCGACCGGTCTGCCGTTGACGTTACTGGCGGCGCTGCTGGCGGTGCTTTATGCGCTGCCGGTGCCTGCCACGGGCGCGCTGGTGTTCTCGCTTCTGATCGGCACCCCGGCGGTGAGTGCCATCGGCGCCGTGGGGGCCGCGCTTACGCTGTCGATCCGCCGCGGCGGCCTGATCCTGCCGCTCATCGTGTTGCCGTTACTGTCGCCGGCGGTGATTTTCGGTAGCGGCATGGTGCTGGCCGTTCTCAATGGCATTGACAATGGTGCCGTCTACTTACTTGCCGCTTTTTCCGTGTTGGCTATAACGCTTTCGCCATTCGCGGCCGCAGCTGCGGTCCGGCTCAATCTGGCTTCGTGAGGGCCGCCCATGCTGCAATTCGCCAATCCCAAGCGATTCATGGAACTGAGTGGAAGGCTGCTGCCCTGGTTCGCGGCCGCCACGGTGCTGGCATTCGCCGTGGGGTTGACGTTGGGCCTCAATGTTCCCCCTGATTATCAGCAGGGTGCGACCGTACGCATCATGTTCCTGCACGTACCCTCCGCCTGGACCGCGATGATGGCCTACGGCCTGATGGCGGTGGCCTCCATTGTCGGGCTCATCAACCGCCATCCGCTTGCGGATGTTGCGGCGCGCGCCGCGGCGCCATTGGGGGCCGTTTTAAAGGCGCTCGGCCACATCACCGGCTCGCTGTGGGGCCGGCCGATGTGGGGCGCCTGGTGGGTGTGGGACGGGCGCCTGACCTCGTTCCTGCTGCTCTTGTTCCTCTATCTCGGCTACATCGCGCTCGGGAATGCCATCGAGGATGAGACGCGCGCGGCGCGGGCCTGCGCCGTCCTGGCCATTGTGGGGGCCGTCAACCTGCCGATCATCGAATTCTCCGTGCAGTGGTGGACGACGTTGCACCAGGGCGAAAGCATCTTGCGCAAAGGCGGTCCCTTGATCGCCGCGGTCTTCCTCTGGCCGTTGTTCATCATGGCGATCGGCTTCACCTTGTTGTTCTTCACGCTCTGGATGGTGCGCATACGGACGGAAATCCTCAATCGCCGGGTGCGCGTCCTCATGCTGACACAGGCCGAATGACCATGTTCCTCTCACCCTATGCAGCCTATGTCTGGTCCGCCTACGCCATCACGCTGGTGGCGCTGGCGGTCACCGTGATCGTCACGCTCCGGGCTTGGCGGAACGCCAAGCGTGCGCTGGCGGCCCACGAAAAGCCCGTTGAGGGTTCGGAAACCAATTCCTGAAATCCTGCAGGGCATGCAGATCAGCGCCTCAACCCTGCTCGCGTCACAGCAACAAGCTGTGCGGGTTGCGCCGCGTGCGACGCAACCTGCGGATGCTTTTGCGCCGTTGAGCTTCAAGCAGGCGGCAAAGCCGGTGCCTCAGGCTTCGGCGCCGGAGAAGCAACCGGCCGCTGAAACACAACCAAACACCAGGACGGCCCCTGTCCGTCCTGGCACCCATCTTGACATCAAGGTGTAGCGTCAGCCGCGCCGCTTGCGGCTCTTTGTCCGCGTTTTGGTCGTGCCGTTCGCCTGGAATTGCTCGCCGGCAGAGGCGATGGCTGAGAGCGCTTTGATGAACCTGGTGCGGTCCGACGGCGGCAGCGGATCGAGCAGCATTTTTTCCGCGCGATCGGCAGCAGAACGGGCGACACGCAGGGCTTTGCGGCCGCTGGTGGTGATCGCCACGGCGTTGGCGCGCGCGTCTTTCTCGGTTCTCTCGCGGGAAACCAGGCCGCGCTCCAGCATGCGGCGAACCATTTCGGCCAGCGTCGAACGATCAATGCCGGTCATCTCGACGAGCGCTGTCTGGCTGACGCCATCGTTGTTCTCGAGCGCCGCAAGCACTGTGAACTGCTGCTTGGTGAGCTCGCAGGAGCCCGCTTCGCGGGCATAAAGATCACCGAAATACTGCTGACAACGCTTGATCAGATGAGAAGGCGCTTCCGCAAGCTCAAAGCCCCCGTTCACTTTGCGCTGACCCTTCATGAGACAACCCCTGCCTTGCAAAATGCCATCGGCAGACTGTCACGCGTCTGCTCGACTTCTCAATACATTCCCTCGAAACGCCGGACGCTTTGCGTCAACGGCCGGTGCGAAAGCAAAACAATAACCAACCACAACGCTGTCGACAACTCTCTACTATCCCGTCGGATGCGTCGTGGCAATGCGGAACACGTTGGCATTTTTGTCCCGCAATGTGATCGCCCTTGGCTTGTCCTATTCGGGGTCCTCGTCGATCTGATGTTTAAGCAGAAAAGGCACTTGGCTGAAAAAGAACAAAAGCGTGAGCGCAACGGCCCCGAAGACATGATAGTCCACCCAGATATCACTGGAAAAATTCCGCCATATCAATTCGTTGAGCACGGCCATCCCAAGGAAGAAAAATGCGAAGCGCCAAGTCAGGATGCGCCAGCTGTGATCGTTCAGCATCACAGCGGTTCCGAAAACGTACTTTATAAACGGCCGGTTGAGCCAAAGACCGCTCAACAGCACGACGCCGAACAACCCGTAGATCATGGTCGGCTTCATTTTTATGAACATTGGATTGTTGAGGTAGAGCGTCAGCCCTCCGAACACCACAACAATGACGGCTGTGACCAAAGGCACGGGATGAAGTTTACGGTCGAAGATGTAACCCAATCCCAAGGCTGCCACGGCTGCGACCATGACCGTCGCGGTTGCGACGTAGAGATCGAATAATCTGTATGCGACGAAAAACAGCAGCAGGGGGCCGAAATCGACTATGCTGCGCCTCAATTGCGGATTCATGCCGCCCCCGTCAACGCCTTGGCGAAAACATCGGCATCAAAGGGTTGGAGGTCCTCCTCGTGCTCACCGACGCCGATGAAGTGCACCGGTACGGCGAAACGGGCCGCCAACGCAAAAAGAAGCCCGCCTTTTGCCGTGCCGTCCAGCTTGGTCATGACAAGGCCGGTCAGAGGAACGGCGGCAGCAAAGGCTTCCACCTGTTGGACCGCGTTCTGACCAGTGGTTGCGTCAAGCACCAACAAAGTGGCATGCGGCGCGGCGGCATCCTGTTTCTTTAGTACGCGGGCGATTTTCTCCAACTCGGCCATCAGGCCGGCTTTGTTCTGCAATCGTCCGGCGGTATCGATGAGAAGAACGTCGGCGCCGCTCTGGCGGGCCCGGGCATAGGCATCGAAGCACAAACCGGCCGCGTCGGCGCCCGGCGCCCTGGCAATGACCTCGGCGCCGGTGCGCTTGCCCCAGATCTGCAATTGTTCAATGGCCGCAGCCCGGAAAGTATCGCCGGCCGCCAGAACGACTTTGGCGCCTTCCCGCACCAGCTTGGCGGCAATCTTGCCAATGGTCGTGGTTTTTCCTGTGCCGTTCACGCCGGCCACCAGGATGACGAAGGGCTTCTTGGCCGGATCGATGAACAGCGGCTTGGCAACCGGCTGAAGGATCGTGGCAATCTCGCCTGCCAGGACCTGCCGCAGATCAAATGTCGAGACTTCTTCGTCGTAGCGTCCCTTGCCGACCGCCGCCGTGATCGTTTTCGCTTGCGCGGCGCCGAGATCGGCGCGGATCAGCGCCTCTTCGAGCTCTGCGAGGGAGACGGCATCGAGTTTCTTCTTGACCAGGGCATCGAGCCCGAGGGAGCCGGCGCTCTTGGCAAGGCCGGACTTCAGGCGCTCGAAAAAGGTCAGCGGCGGAGGCGCTTCGCCGAATTGCCTCATGACAGAATCTCTCCGGTGAGTTGATCGCGGCCGATCCCGGTGATGCGGACACGGACGAAATCGCCCGCCTCGCCCGCGAATGCAACCGGTGCGAACGAGGGCGTGCGCCCGAGCCCGGGTTTCTCGACCAGCAGGTCCTGTTCGCTGCCGATCAGTGCGGCATGATGGCGAGCGAGGCTTTCTGCTCCCTTGCCGCGCAGGCGTGTTGCCCGTTCGGTGACAACGGCACGCGGCAGCTGCGGCATGCGGGCTGCCGGCGTTCCCTGGCGCGGGCTGAATGGGAATACGTGCAGCATGGCAAGGCCTGCCTCATCCACCAGCCGCAATGTGTTCTCGAACATATCCTCGGTTTCCGTCGGGAACCCGGCAATCAGATCGGCACCGAAGGCGGCCTCAGGGCGCAGCCGCCGCACCTCTTGGCAGAAACGAATGGTGTCGGAGCGGGAATGGCGGCGCTTCATGCGCTTGAGGATCATGTCGTCGCCGGATTGCACGGACAGGTGGAAATGCGGCATCAGCCGCTCTTCCTCGGCGATCGCCGCCATCAGATCGGCGTCGGCCTCGATGGAATCGATGGAAGACAGGCGCAGGCGCCTCAGGTCAGGCACCAGCTTCAGAAACTTGCGCACCAGGGCGCCCAGCGTGGGCTTGCCGGGCAAGTCGGCGCCATAGCTCGTGAGGTCGACGCCGGTGAGTACGATCTCGCCATAGCCATTGGCTGCCAGACGGCGGGCTTCCTCCACCACCGCGCCCATGCCGACACTGCGGGAATTGCCGCGGCCATAGGGAATGATGCAAAAGGTGCAGCGGTGATCGCAGCCGTTCTGCACCTGCAGGAAGGCGCGGGCGCGGCCTTCGAAACATTCCACGAACTGTGCCGCCGTCTCCTTGACACTCATGATGTCATTGACGCGCACCCGCTCATTGATGCCGAGCGCGTAATTGGCGGGATTCAGCTTCTCGCCATTGCCGAGGACGAAATCGACCTCCGGCATGCTGGCGTAGCTGTCCGGCTCGGTCTGCGCCGCGCAGCCGGTGACGATGATGCGCGCATTCGGGCGCTCGCGGCGAAGCTTGCGGATCTGCTGGCGCGATTGGCGCACCGCCTCCGCCGTCACCGCGCAGGTGTTGACGACGACGGCGTTGTCGAGCCCCGCCGTGCGGGCCTTGATCGCCTCGGATTCATAGGCATTGAGGCGGCAGCCGAAAGTGATGACGTCTGCGCTCATCGGGGCGTCTGGACCAGGCTGACCTCGCCGCGGAACGACAGAGCCGTGGGGCCGGTCATCAGCACGTGTCCGTCCCTCAGTTCGATCGCCAGCACGCCGCCGTCCAGTTCCACTTCCACCTTGGCATCGGTCAACCCGCGCCGGTGCGCGGCAGCCGCCGCGGCACAGGTTCCCGAGCCGCAGGCTTGGGTGATGCCGGCGCCGCGTTCCCACACCCGCATGCGCAAATGGCTACGGTCGCGGACACTGACGAATTCGACATTCGTCCGCTTGGGGAACATCGGATGGGTTTCGATGCGCGGGCCCAGCGTGTCGACCGGCGCCTTGTCCGCATCGTCCACGAACAGCACGCAATGGGGATTGCCCATCGAAACCGCCGCGGCCGAGTGGTTGGCGCCGTCCACGTTGAGGGCGAACTGGTTGGTGTCGGTGGGGCGGGCCAGGGGAACATGATCCCAGAGGAATTGCGGTGCGCCCATGTCCACGGTGACGAAGCCGCCGCCGGCATCGGTGCAGGCGAGCGGGCCCGCCAGTGTCATCAGCGTGATGGCATTGCGTCCGCTCTCGTCCATCAGAAGACGCGCCACGCATCGTGCGGCGTTGCCGCAGGTTTCCAC
>JBJKRM010000050.1:0-2612 GCA_046704685.1 Rhizomicrobium sp. | reverse complement strand
GCCCGGCCCCTGCTAACTCCCGCCGGCCATGACTCTCGCCCAAGAAGCCGGCCGGCGCCGGACATTCGCCATCATCTCGCACCCGGACGCCGGCAAGACCACCCTGACCGAACACCTCTTGCTGCTCGGCGGCGCCATCCATGAGGCCGGCCGCGTCAAGGCGCGCGGCGAGGCCCGGCGGGCCCGCTCGGACTGGATGAAGATCGAGCAGGAGCGCGGCATCTCGGTGACCAGCGCGGTGATGACCTTCGAATACGATGGGGCCATCTTCAACCTGCTCGACACCCCGGGCCATGAGGACTTCTCGGAAGACACCTATCGCACCCTGACGGCCGCCGATTCCGCGGTGATGGTGATCGACGCCGCCAAGGGCATCGAAAGTCAGACCCGCAAGCTGTTCGAGGTCTGCCGGCTGCGCGACATCCCGATCATGACCTTCATCAACAAGATGGACCGCGAGGCCCGCGATCCCTTCGAGCTGGTGGACGAGATCGCCGACCAGCTGCAGCTCGATGTGGCGCCGATGACCTGGCCGGCCGGGCAGGGCCTCAATTTCCGCGGCGTCTACGACCTTTACGCCGAGGAGTTCTCGGTGTTCGGCGGCAACCGCTTGGGCGGTGATCTGTTTCACGAGCACCTGTCGGTGGAAGAGAAGGTCAAGCTGTTCGAGGACGTCGAGCTGGTGACCGCCGGCCTGTCGCGCTTTGCTCAGAAATCCTACCGGGAAGGTCATCTGACGCCGATCTTCTTCGGCTCGGCCTTGAAGAACTTCGCGGTGCAGGACCTCTTGGCGCATCTGGCCAAGCACGCGCCGGCGCCGCGCCCCACCGCCGCCAAGGACCGCAATGTCGAACCGGCAGACGAGGAGGTCTCCGGTTTCGTGTTCAAGGTCCAGGCCAATATGGACCCCAACCACCGCGACCGTGTCGCCTTCGTGCGGCTGGCCTCGGGCCGCTTCCGCCGCAACATGAAGCTGACGCAGTCCGGCACCGGCAAGACCATCGGCGTGCACAACCCCATCCTGTTCTTCGCCCAGTCGCGCGAGACGGTGGACGAGGCCTGGCCCGGCGACATCATCGGCATTCCCAATCACGGCGTGCTGCGGGTCGGCGACACGCTGTCGGAATCGGGCAAGATCGTCTTCACCGGCATCCCCAATTTCGCCCCCGAAATCCTGCGCCGCGTGCGTCTGGCCGATCCCATGAAGCAAAAGCATCTGGCCCGCGCCCTCACCAGCCTCGCCGAAGAGGGCGTGACGCAGGTGTTCAAGCCGCAGATCGGCGCGCAGTGGATCGTCGGCGTGGTGGGGCCGCTGCAGCTCGACGTCTTGAAGTCGCGGTTGCGCAGCGAATACGGCCTCGATGCCGATCTCGAAGCCAGCCCTTACGACACCGCGCGCTGGATCAGCGCCGCCGATGGTGATCTTCAGAAGTTCATCGACTCCAACCGCGGCGGCATGGCCTCCGACCGCGACGGCGCGCCGGTGTTCCTGGCCAAGAGCCAGTGGGAACTCGGTTATGTCGCGGAGAAGTTCCCGGCGGTTCGCTTCGCCAAGACCCGCGAGCGCAGCGACGTGCACGGCGAGGCGTAAGGGCCTCGCCCCTTTCTTGCACACGGCGGTCCGGGCGGTTCCTTATTTCTTCACCGGCATGAACTCCGCCGAACCGCCCCAGAAGGTTCGCGACCGGTCGTCGGCGGGCGAGACGCCGACCAGATCTTTGTCGGCGGAAACCACGACATAGCGGGCGTTGCTGTGGTCGATGGTTCAGCAGGCTCCGCTTTTTTGCAGCGTGTTGCTTCCTTCCGGCGCGCTGAGCATGGCGTTCCAATCGGCCTGCGTATCGCAGACGAGAATGGAGGGGCCGTCCACGACGACCGTCTGTCCTGGATGGCATGGCTTATCGAAACAGCTTTGACTGTCCGCGGACGCCGCGCCGGTCGAGAATAGCAGCGCAGTGGCCAGGATCATCGCGCGTAATCCGCTCATCGCTTCCTCCTCATCGCCCGCTCGGCGGCAGGTGCAGGCTCTGCTGGATGTGATCCACGGTGTCACCCCAGTCGGATGCCCAGTAGATTTCCGCTTCGTCCTGCTCGTCCATGGAGAGCGTGCAGGTCAGCAGAAAGAACGCTTTCGGGGTGACCACGGCCAATTCGGAGTCGACCTGGCCCGGCTGCTTGTCGCCGGCGGCTGTGTAGCTCGCCGCACAAAGCCCGGCCGGATAGCCGCTGACCGACAGCGATTCCGACTCGAGAACCTTGGTGTTCGTTTGTCCGTCGCCGGCCGTGCACAGCACGTCGCGATGGCGGGTGGCCAGTCCGGCGAGCGCGTTGGCGTGGGAAAACGTTGCCGCGTAGAACTGGCGCTGCAACAGGCAGGTCAGATCGCCGTCTTCCTCGCCGGTGACGTCGAAGAACATGAGGTCGCCCTTTTTCAAGTCCTTGGCGTCCGGTTTGTAGTCGCTGCCGACGACCGCGGGTATGTCCATGGTGATGCCATCGTCCAGCGTCACATTCTGCCACGTGTCATCGGCGCCGGCGGTGCTGCCCAGCGCGGCGATGCAAGCGAGGCCGAGAAGAACGGAACGCATCGAACGCATGAAACCCTCCTGCTA
>JBJKRM010000049.1:0-5129 GCA_046704685.1 Rhizomicrobium sp. | reverse complement strand
ACGGGAACCCGGCTCGCCCATGCCGCCTGAAGACCGGCAGCGGTACGCACCACGCGCAGCCCCTGGAACGACGCTCCGTTGACGACGCGCCGGCCGCCCGCCGCCACCTGCCAGCCATTCGCCGCCTCGCCGTTCTCGAACAGGATGCGGTCGGCCACCACCACGCCGCTGGGAATGCCTTCCGGCAACCGGCCGAGGTTGCGCGGCGTCGAGTAGGTCAGCCCGTAGCCGAAGGGAAACAGCGGATAATAGGGCTCCTCCCCTTTGTTCAAGTTGTATTGATCGGGCGAGCGCGGCCAGGAGAACGGCAGCTTGCCATGGAAATCGTAGGCCACCGAACCGTCCGGCTTGGAGAACAGCACGTCGGCAACGCCCTCGCCTTCCGAACCCGGCTGCCAGGCGGCAACGAAGGCGTTGGAGGCGTTGATCTCGGGCGTGACATAGAGCGGCCGGCCGGAAAGGAACACCGCCACGATCGGGATGCCCTGGGCCTGCAGGCGCTGCAACAGGCGAAGGTCTCGCTGGTCGCCCGGCTGGTATTCCAGATTCGGGATGTCGCCGCGGCCCTCCGCATAGGCATGCTCGCCGAACACCACAATGGCAACATCGGGCCGCTCGCGGAAGCTGCCGTCCTCGCTGTAGGCGACGGTACCGCCGGCCGCCTCGACCTTGGCCTTAATGCCTTCATAGATCGTGGTGGCGTGGGGAAAATCGGCGCGCGTGGTGCCGGTGCCCTGCCAAGTGATGGTCCAGCCGCCGGTCTGCTTCGACATATTGTCGGCACCGTCGCCGGCCACCAGCACATGCGAACGCGGCGAGAGCGGCAAGAGACCGCCGTCGTTCTTCAACAGAACCAGGGACTCGCGCACCGCCTGCCGCGCCACGGCGCGGTGTGCCGGCGAGCCCAGCAGGTCGAACCGCCCGCCATAGGGACGCGACGAAGGCTTGCCCTCGGTCATCATGCCGGCGAGGATCTTGACGCGCAGGATGCGCGAGACGGCATCGTCGATACGCGACATCGGGATGACGCCGGAACTCACCTGATTGACGAGATTGCCGTAGAGCTCCTTCCAATTGTCCGAGGTCATGAACATATCGATGCCCGCATTGGCGGCCCGGGGACAATTGTCGACCGAGCAGCCCGGCACGAAGCCGATGCCCTGGTAGTCGCTGACAACGAACCCTTCGAAGCCCAAGCGCCCTTTCAGGACGTCGGTGATCAGGCCCTTGTTGACGTGCATCTTGGTGCCGCGCCAGCTCGAGTAGGACACCATGACGTTCTGGGCGCCCGCCTTGATCGCCGCCTCGTAGGGCGGAGCGAAGAGATCACGCAGCGCCGGCTCGCTGTAGACCGTGTTGCCGGCATTGATCCCGTTGTAGGTCCCACCGTCGCCGATGTAGTGCTTGATGGAGGCGAGCACATGGCCGTTCTTCAGGAAGTCCGGCGTGCCGGGCTTGCCCTGCAGCCCCTCCACCATGGCGGCGGCATTCTCCGCCACCAGCTTGGGATCCTCCGAATAGCTCTCATAGGTGCGCCCCCAGCGGTCGTCGCGCACCACCGCGATGGTCGGCGCAAAGGTCCAATCCTGCCCCGTGACGCGGATCTCCTGGGCGGTGATCTGGCCGATGCGGCGCACCAAATCGGGATCGCGCATGGCGCCCAGGGCAATGTTCTGCGGAAAGATCGTGGCACCG
Source organism: Rhizomicrobium sp. (assembly GCA_046704685.1). GTDB lineage: Bacteria > Pseudomonadota > Alphaproteobacteria > Micropepsales > Micropepsaceae > Rhizomicrobium. Next base: position 3,434 of record JBJKRM010000049.1, on the reverse strand, counting down.
ATGATATGCGCATTGCCGTGCACGGCATCGATGCCCCACATCACCGGAATGTGCAGGCGGTCGGCCATAGAGGCCTCGTAATAGGTGTCGGCGGCCGCCAGCCAGTCCTTGGCCGGCGCCCGCAGATCGCCGTGCGGACCGGTGCTGCCGCCGTTCAGGATCGCGCCAAGATGGTATTTCGTGACATCATCCGGCGTCACCGACTTGATGTCGGGTTGCATCATCTGGCCGATCTTCTCTTCCAGCGTCATCTGGGACAGCAGCTTGTGCACTTCGGCCTCCACCGCCGGGTCGCGCGGCGCCGGCGGGATCAACGGCCAGATGTCGGGATGGACTTTGGTCGAGGTGGCGAAATCAACCGGCGGCGCAGCCGTCGTCGCGGGCTGCTCAGCAGGCTGGGCGGCGGGCTTCGCTTGCCCCATTCCGACCCATGATTTCATCTCGCTCACCTTCGGTATGGATGAGCAAGCAGCCAAGAGAGCCGCCCCTGCCAGCAAAAGGCCGAGCTTGCGAAAGGCGCGAATCGCAATGGATCGCCGACGGTACAAATGCGCCTGCATGCGCTCGACCCCTTGAATTGACGGATGGCAGTCTAGCGCGATTTGCTCAGAGCTGACGAACCCTTAAGTGCATTTCCATGGTGATGGATGCACCCGGTCCAAGCACTTTCGCACCCGTCTGCGCGGCCGCTTCGGGCCGGTTGAAGGCATTGGGCATCGCCGTGGTCGGCTCGCAGCAGAAGAAATCGGTCCCTTCCGGAATGAACACATGGAAGAAGCCGCAATCGGCCGAGGCTTCCATCGTGATCTCCAGCCCCAGCTCCGGCTGCGTGATTCGCGCGGGACCTTTCCAACTGGTGAAGGTGTTGTCGACGAACGGCGCCTTGGCGACGGACTGTCCTTTGCCGAGATCAACCAGCGTGGTGGCCGGAACCAGCTGCGACGGAATCATCGTCGCATCGGACTGCCACATGCCGGTGACATCGGCCTGGACGCGTGACCCGGGCGTGCGCGGGAAATAGGGATGCAGGCCGAGGCTGTAGGGCATCGGCTTGTCGTCACGGCTGTGCAGAGAGAGCTGCGCCTTGAGGCCATCATCCGTCAGAGCGAACACCTGCTCGGCGGCATAAGCCCAGGGCCAAGCGTCCGGCGCATGATCGAACGACAGAGCGACGCGATCACGCGACGCGGCATCGACACGCCACGCGGTCTGCCAGCCGTGGCCGTGCAGACTGTGCGGATGGTCGCCGAAATTGAGAGGCAGGCGGATCTCCCGCCCCTCAAATTCGAACACGCCTTTCTCGATCCGGTTGGCATACGGCACCAGCGGAAACGAGCAGGTTTCCAACACGCTCGTCGTGCCCTGCGGTATGCGCCGCAGGACCGGACGATCGCCCAAAGTGAATCCGACAATCGAACCGCCGATCTCGGGGGCGATATCAAGCTCCAGTGAACCGCGTCCCAGCGTGATCATTCCGCGGCCGCCTTGCCGGCTTTGCGGTGCAGGTGCCAGACGTTCTCCATGTCCTCCAGGCTGCGGCCCTTGGTTTCGGGCACGAACTTCATCACGAAGAGCGCAGCGAGAACGGCGCAGCCGCCGTAAAGCCAATAGGCGAAGCCATGATTGAAGTGCTGATTCAGCCAGGTCGAGCCGTCCATCATGGGGAAGGTCTGCGACACCACGAAGTTGGCGATCCACTGCGCCGCCACGCCGATCGACATGGCCAGCCCCTTGATCGAGTTGGGATAGATCTCGGCCAACAGCACCCAGACGATGGGGCCCCAGGAGAACGAGAAGCCGATGATGTAGACCACCACCGCGGCGATCGCGACATAAGAGGAGCCGCCGCTGCCATTGCCGGAGGGCCCGGTGGCGCTGACCATGTGCCAGTTGAACAGGCAGCCCAGGGTGACCATCGCCACCGCCATGATCACCGCGCCCCAGAACAGAAGCGGCTTGCGGCCGAACTTCTCGACGGTGACCGTCGCCACCAGGGTGAACAGCGTCATGCTGACGCCGACGAACCAGGCCGATTCCGAGAAGGCCGCGTCACGCGTGGCACCCATATTCTCGAACATATGGGGGGCGAAATAGAGCACCGCATTGATGCCGACCAATTGCTGGAAGATCGACAACATGATGCCGACGATGATCACCATCCAGCCATAGCTGAGCAAAGGACGGGTGTGCTCGACCAGCGTTTCCTTGATCTCGGCATGCGTCTTCTGCGCCACCTCGTCGCTGCGGAACAGGCGCTTGAGCAGCGCCAGCGCTTCGTTGTTGCGGTCCTTGAGCACGAGGAAGCGCGGCGTCTCCGGCACGATCAGCATGAAGAAGACCAGCAGCGTCGCTGGAATGGCGGCCGAGGCCAGCATGTAGCGCCAGCCGTGATTCATCAGGAAGTCCTGGCTGCGGCCGGTCTGGATCCAGAAGTTGACGAAATAGACGAGATTGATGCCCACCACGATGGCGATCTGCTCGAAGGTGAGCAGCATGCCGCGGATATTGGTCGGCGCCATTTCGCTGATGTACATGGGGGCCAGCATCGAGGCCATGCCGATCGCCGTGCCGCCCATGATGCGATACATGATGAAGACCGGCAGCGCCTTTTCATGCGTGGCGCCGAAAATGCTCCAGAAAAATTCGGGATAGCCCGCACCGACGCTGGAAACGAAGAACAGCACGCCGGCGATCAGAAGACCCTGCTTGCGGCCGATGCGGGTGGAGATGGGGCCTGCGAGCAACGCGCCGATGACGCATCCGAGCAAGGCGCAGGAAACGGCGAAGCCCCAGACCAGGTTGGCCCAGCCTTCGCTCAGGTGCCAAGGCGCGACAAAATTCACTCTGATGGCGTCGGTAGCGCCGGAAATCACCGCCGTGTCGTAACCGAACAGAAGGCCGCCCAGTGTCGCGGCGACGGTCAGACCGGTAATCAGTCCATAATTGGCCTTGGCCATGGAAACCCCCTTCTCGCGGGCCCTATGGCCCCGGTTTCTTCCCTCGTTGCAGGCTCTTATCGGCCCGCTGGGCTTGGATATCCTTCGGATTCGTACCGCTAGCCTACTGATAACGCTAACAGTTTGCGAGCGGCATTTGGTCCGAATTTGTAATATGAAAGCGCTGTCAGCCTTCCGTCAATGGTTATGCCTGGGAGGCTTGGAGACGATCCCACGATACTTGACCGCCAGCTCCATGGTGGCGCCGGTATCGAGTTGGCCGACGGTGGAACGGTAGATCTCCTGCCAGGGGCTCTGATCCGGCGGAACAGGCGGAATTCCGGCCTTCTTGCGCTGCGCGATCTCCTCTTCGGAAACCAGGGCATCACAGCGGCCGTTGGCCACATCGATACGGATGGTGTCGCCGGTCTTGAGCCAGGCCAGGCCGCCACCGGCTGCACTTTCCGGCGAGGCATTGAGAATGGAGGGGCTGTCGGC
>JBJKRM010000048.1:0-4183 GCA_046704685.1 Rhizomicrobium sp. | reverse complement strand
CCCGGGTGATCTCGACGGCCCCGGTGCCGCCCGGCCCGTCGTCTCCCCATCGCACCCTGTTCATCGGCGCTTCCATCCCAGCCGGTCTGCTGCTTGGCGTTCTGGTCGCGCTGCTGGCTGAGCGCTTCCAGCCGCCGGCGCGAATCGATCCGGCGCCTCCCCCGGCCTCGCGGCCTGCCGCGCAGCCGGTGCCCGCTCCGCCGGCGGTCCTGGCCGAGCTTCCTGTCTCGACCGACCTGCGGACGGCCGACTGGCTGCTCAACAATCTCGGCTCTCGCTATGCCCGGTCTCTCGCCGGCGTGTTGCGCCGGCTGGTCCCCATGCCGGGAGCACAGGCCCGCGTTATCGCATTGGCGTCCCCCTTGCCCGACTATGGCACGTCCGTCGTCGCTCTTGGCTTAGCCCGTATGGCCGCCCGTCAGGGGCTTCGCGTGGTGCTGATTGACGCCGATCTCGGCCGCATTGCCCCTGCGGCACCGGACCGTGGAATCGGCGCTCTTCTCAAGGGGATACCCTTGCCGCGTGTGGTCTTGCAGGACCGCCGTTCGACTGTCTTGCTGCTGTCGTCTCAGCCGGCGGTGTGGCCCGCCCCGCGGACGGCCGATCTCATCCGGCATCTGCGGCAGAGCTGCGATCTCGTCCTGGTGGATGCCGTTCCACCCACGGCTGCAGGATGCTGGCCGGCGCTGGCCCGATTGTGCGACGAGGTCGTCGTGGTAACGGATGCTGGTGCGCCGCAAACGGCCTTCGAAAACGCGCTGCGCTCGCTCGTCGCAATGTCAGCGCGTCTTGCGGGCTTGATTATCACCCGGTAAATATATGACACATCTGGCCTAATGCTGGGAGTGGGTCAGGTGAGCCGATTGGCCGGGTAACCAACCTGTCGAAGATTTTCATTGAGAATTCGGCAAGAAATGGTACGCGTCGCCGCCGGATCCGCATCCCGCATCGATCCTTGATCCACTAACAAAGTGAATTCCCCATGAGCGAAATGTCTCCTCCGCCAACGCGCACGAGCTTCGTTGGAGGATTACCGCCAATCGTTATCCATATAGCGATCTGGACGGGCATACTTATCGTCGGTGCCCTGTTGGGCTGGATCGGCCGCGGCATTCTTGCCGGGCCACCCGATGTTCCGACCATGACGGTCTATAACGATTGGCGCCTGCTCTGTCCGGCAAGGAAAGAGAAGGATGCCGACTGCCGCATGACTCAGGACATTGTCGACCAGAAGGACGGCCAGCAGGTCGCCAGCCTGGTGCTGCTCAAGGAAAAGGACAAGGACAAGAAGGAAACAATGGTCCTGGCCGTCAATGTGCCGCTCAACGTGCTGCTTCAACCCGGTGTCGGTCTGAAGTTTGGCGATGACACCAAGACCTATCAGTACAAGACCTGTCTGCAGTCCGGTTGTGTGGCGATGGTGCCTTATGACAAGCAGATCGAGAAGGCGATCGAAGGTACTTCCGATGCGTCGATCTCGGTGGCGCGTCTCGACGGCAAGGCGGTCGAGCTTCCCTTCTCGACGAAGGGATTCAAGGAAGCCCGTTCAGCCTACAAGAACTTTGATGCGAAGCGTTCATCTTGGTGGTGGAGATTGTGGTCATGAAATCCCTCCGTATAGTCCTGGCCTTTGCCGCCGCCGCGCTCGTTGCCGTGCCGGCCATTGCCCAGCAAGAAGATGCCGCCCAGGCCCAGAAGGAGCGCAAGCCCGTGCAGCCTGACGTGGTCAAGGAGTTCGGCGACTGGACGGTGCGTTGCTATCCAGTGAAGTCACCGTCGCCCTGCCAGATGCTCGAGCTGCGGGTCGCCAAGAAGAGCCATCAGCGCATTCTCGGCGTGATGCTGGCCTATGTGCCGTCCCGCGACGCCAATGTGCTGCAGGTCTCCGTACCGTTGGGTGTGGCTCTGTCCAACGGCTTGGTCATCGACACCGACACCTACAAGTCTCCGGTGCTCAAATTCCGCCGCTGCGACCAGCTCGGCTGCTATGTCGAAGAGGCGGTGGGCAACGACGTGGTGAGCAAGCTCGCCAAGGCGACCAAGGCCAACGCCACCATCGTCTCGGTCGACGGCAAGCGCTACAACCTCGTGTTTTCCCTCAAGGGTTTCACCGAGGCGCACCAAAGCATGGCCGACCTCGCCAAATCCAAGGCCAGCAAGGATTCAGGGTCGTCTGACTGACCCTGATTCTAGTTCCTGATTTGTTCGTGTTTTACGGGCGTGCGGATTTGTCTGCACGCCCGAATGCTTCGCGACAATTCCGACATACTTCCCCAAAACCGCTCTGATATTCGACCGGATGGCACCGGCGCGCCGTTGAACTTGCCGGTGCGTGACGGATGCGGATTCCCATGAACGATCAGACCAGCCGTTTCGAAACCGCTGCCCAAGAGGCCCGACGCAATTTCGAAGAAGCGCACCATCGTCTCAACGAGGACGGTGATTATGGCGCGAACGGCAGGCTGGGGCGAATCCGCGACTGGAGTTCACGGCACCTGCCCGGCGGCGAAAAGACGTTGTGGCTTGTCGTGGCTTTTGTCCTCTTGGGATTGTTTGTTTGGTGGCTTCTGCCGGGCCGGACATCGGGGTCGTTCGGGCGCGGCATGGGCGGACCGCAGCCGGTGGGCGTGGCGACGGCCGAACGCGGCCCGATCGAGGTCACCGTCAACGCTCTGGGAACGGTGACGCCATTGGCGACGGTTACGGTCCGGCCGCAAGTCTCGGGCCAGATCATCCGCTTCACCTTCAAGGAAGGCCAGATGGTGAAGGCCGGCGAACTGCTGGCCGAGATCGATCCGCGCCCGTTCCAGGCGGCGCTCGAACAGGCCCGCGGGCAGCTGGCGCGCGATGAGGCGACGCTGACCAACGCCAAACTCGATCTCAAACGCCAGCAGGGGCTGTATGCCGCCAGGGCTACCTCGCAGCAGGCGCTCGACACCCAGATGGCGCTGGTGAAGCAGTATGAAGGCACCGTCATGGCCGACAAGGCCAATGTCGACGCCGCGGCCATCAATCTCGGCTACACCAAGATCACCTCACCGGTTGCCGGCCGGGCTGGCATCCGCCAGGTCGACGTCGGCAATTTCGTCAGTGCGGGGCAATCCGGCGGCATCGTGGTGGTCACCCAGTTGCAGCCCATTTCGGTGCTGTTTTCGGTCCCGGAAGACGATGTGCGCACCGTTATCCGGCGCCTCAACCAGGGCGATGTCCTGCCGGTGGAGGCCTATGACCGCAGCATGACCACCAAGCTGGCCACCGGCCGGCTCAGTGCCGTCGACTCGTCCGTCGACACCTCGACCGGCACCGTCAAGATGCGCGCCATGTTCGACAATGCCGACGGGCAGTTGTTCCCCAACCAGTTCGTCAATGTGCAGCTGCTGGTCAGGACGCTGCAGAATCAGGTCGTCGTTCCGTCCGCCGCCGTGCAGCTTGGCGCTTCGGGCAGTTTCGTCTTCGTGGTGAAGCCCGATCACACCGTATCGATGCGCACCATCACGGTGGGCCACGAACACAATAATCGCGTGGCGGTGGTCAAAGGCCTCAACCCGGGAGAGACCGTGGTCACCGACGGCTCCGACCGTCTGCGTGACGGCGCGCAGGTGACCATTCCGTCCGGCCAGAAAGTCGAGAAGGTCAAGCCGGCGCAAAACGCCACGGCGCTCACCGGGCAGGCGGCCCGTGACGTCCGGCGCGCCGGGCTTTTCAGCAAGCTGCAGAAGGCCTGCGCGGCGGATATTCAGAAGTATTGCGCCAATGCGCACAGTTTCCGTGTGATGCGCTGCCTGCGCCAGAACCAGGATAGTGTCGGTGCTGAGTGCAAGGCGGCGATGGCCAGCATGCACCGGCGCCGGGGTGGGCCGCCGGGTGGCCGGTAAGGGGCGCCGGTCATGAATCCTTCAGCACCGTTCATCAAACGCCCGGTGGCGACATCGCTGCTGATGGCGGCGATCATGATGCTTGGCATCCTGGGCTATCATTTCCTGCCTTTGGCGGCGCTGCCGCAGGTCGATTATCCCACCATCCAGGTGCAGACCTTCCTGCCCGGCGCCAGCCCTGATGTCATGACGACCTCGGTGACCGCTCCCTTGGAGCGCCAGTTCGGCCAGATGCCGGGCCTCAAGCAGATGACCTCGGTCAGCTCCGGCGGCGGCTCCGTCATTACCCTCGAGTTCAACCTCGACGA
>JBJKRM010000047.1:0-9922 GCA_046704685.1 Rhizomicrobium sp. | reverse complement strand
GTGGAAATCTCTGCCAAACGTCATCGCATTTGACAGAAAAAAAAGAGCGGGGCCTAAATGGCCCCGCTTCTAGTTTCGAGAGGTGGAGCGGAGGAGGGTACCGCTCCTTCGCGTTATTTCACTATCTTGAACGCGAACACGGTTTCGCTGTGATAGGTCTGGCCGGGATGCAGGACCGTCGAGGGGAATTCCGGATGGTTTGGTGAATCCGGGAAGTGCTGGGTTTCGAGGCATAGACCGGTCCGGTATTTGTAGACGGTTCCGTTGCCAGCCGGTTTCCCGTCCATGAAGTTGCCGGTATAGAACTGAACGCCGGGCTCTGTGGTCTTTACTTCCAGAACGCGGCCTGTGATGGGATCGGTGAGTACGGCAGCGACCGTCATCTCTCCCGGCTGGGGCTTGTTCAGCACCCAATTGTCATCGTAGCCGCGAGCGAATGCCAGCTGCTCGTCTTGGTCGTCGATACGCGAGCCGATGATGGTCGGTGTGAGGAAGTCGAACGGCGTCCCCTTCACGGATTTGAGCTCGCCGGTCGGGATCAGGTTCTTGTCCACCGGCGTGAACTTGTCGGCGTTGATCTTGAGAACGTCGTGCAGGATCGTCTTGTTGGGATCGCCCGACAGGTTGAAATAGGAGTGGTTTGTCAGGTTGACGACCGTGGGTTTTGTGGTGGTCGCTTCGTATTTGATATCCAGCGAGTCATCGTTGCGTAGGGTGTAGATAACGTGCACCGTGAGTTGGCCGGGATAACCTTCTTCGCCGTCGGCGCTGACATAGGTCAGTTTCAGCGCCGGTCCCTCTTTGGTTTGCAGAGGCGCGGCAGTCCACTGCCGCTTATCAAAGCCGCTGATGCCGCCATGCAGGCTGTTCGGTCCGTCGTTCTTCGGCAGATGATAGGTCTCGCCGTCGAGCGTGAACCGGCCCTTGGCAATACGATTGGCATAGCGCCCAATGATGGCGCCATAGAAGGGCACGCCCACGATATAGGGCTTGGCGGAATCGAAGCCGAGTACCACGTTGGCCATATGGCCGTTGCGGTCCGGTGTCTTCAGCGACACCAGCGTGCCGCCATAGGTCATGATTCTCGCCTCCATGCCCGAGGCGTTGGTCAGTGTGTAGATGTCGATCTGCTTTCCGTCGGCCGTCTTGCCGAATGGAGCCTTGCCAATCGGCATTGCGTTGGCTTCGGCCGTCGGGGCCGCTGCACAAGGGTATGCCGTCATGGTTTTTGACATCCGCTATTTTCTCTCCCGCATGCCGACACCTCTGTCCGGCAATTGACCTCATATTAAATCAGACAATTTGGAAAGCAACCGGATTGCGCGGCTTCGCCGCTGGTCCGTCGGTGGCTATACCTGTTTTGCCTTAAACTGGACGGATGCGGGCGGCTGGAAGGCGCAGATCAACCCTGAGCCATTCGTTGCAATCGAATAGGTCGCGATCCTAACCAGCATCTTGCTGAAATTGATCTCGGTCTTGATGTTAGGGCTATTGACCATTGATACACTGATTGAGCGAGCAACGCTTTTATCACTTGTAGCCAGACTTTCGGACGACGCCGGAACTTCCGGCGAATAACCGTCAAACTGCCAAGATTTTTAACGGCTCTCACCAAGATGTGAGCGCGGTGCAGTCCTGTTACGCCAGTAAAGCGCCATATTGCGGGGAATTAATGAGCTGCAACGCCAGGGAGGGATGCGTGCTGCGATCAATGATCATCGGCATGGCTGTTGCTGCCTTGCTTGAGGTTGGCGCCCATCGCGTTGCGTCAGTGAAGGATATATCGCTCACTCGGCAAATAGATTGGATACAGGTGCAGAGCGAAGCGCTAACCGGCCTGGTCCGGGACGGCTACGTCTTTCTCACACGCTGAGTTGCTTCACGACTCGTTACATTCCTTAACGGCAATTTTTGTGCTGTCCCCCAAGTCGCAACAGTGATCCGCTAGATCTGCAAATGTCCTTGCGAGGCAAAATGAAATGCGAGGGCGCGCGTATCCGGTGCGGCCGGCGCAAGCAATCGGTATAATCAGCGGTAGCACTGGTGGAAGTGGACGTACACGGATGAACTTCCACTGTGCGACATAGCATTTCGGCTGCTGCCGGCTGTTAACGAGTGGCGGTGCGTCATCATTTCCGGTAGCCCAAATTGCCGCAAGCCCGCGACAAAACCGGCCAATCCCGGCGGGACGGGTTGAGGCCGTCTCCGGCGCGCATAGAATTTGTGAGAGGAAACGAAGCAGACCTATGCGCGGACATCTACCATCAGTTGTTTCGAACGTTGCGAGCGCGCTGCCGCTTTTGCCGCTCGAAATAATCGTGCGCCGTCTGTTATCCAACGCGATGGCGGCAAGACCCTCCTTCACCGAACGGCTAGGGGAATACGCCGGACGCACCTTCGTTATCGATCCAGTCGACTGTCCATTCGTTTTTCTGATGCGGCCGGGAAAGGGGCGGGCGGAACTGCGTGTGATGCGCAGACGCGAGATGTGTGACTCGGAAGCCCGCATTGCTGCGCCACTCATTGTTCTACTTGGCATGATCGACGGTACCTATGATGGCGATGCGCTGTTTTTCTCACGAGATCTCCAGATTGAAGGCGATACCGAAGCGGTACTGGCTCTGCGCAATGCCATGGAGAACGCCGATCTCGATCCGTCGACCGTTCTAGGCCTGCCAAAGAGCCTGCAAGGTCCGGTCAATCGGGTTTCGCGCATGCTGTTCGTCAGGTTGCGGCGAGCGCTTGATGCGCCCGAGGAGAGCGGTTTGAACAAGGCATACGTGTCATGACAATGCCGTTGGAACTCGTTTGTCCCGCCGGAACGCCTGCCGGTCTGCGCACAGCCGTTGAGGCCGGAGCGCATTCCGTCTATTGCGGCTTCCGGGATGAAACCAATGCTCGCAACTTTCCGGGGCTCAATTTTGACCGTGCCGAAATGCGGGATGCCGTGGCTTTTGCCCATGAACACGGTACTAAGATATTGATCGCACTGAATACTTTTATGCGCGCCGGTTCGACCGACTTATGGAAGCGGGGAGTGGACGATGCCGTCGCTGCGGGGGCCGATGCCTTAATTTTGGCCGATGCCGCGCTCGTCGATTACGCGCGCAAAACCTATCCCAAGCAGCGACTGCACCTGTCGGTCCAGGCGGCCGCCGCCACGCCCGAAGCGATTGCGTTCTATCGCGACCGGTTTGGGGTCGCGCGCGTTGTGTTGCCGCGTGTGCTGACGGTTGAAGAAATTGCGCGACTGACAGCAAGGGCTGCCCCATGCGAGACGGAAGTATTCGTGTTCGGCGGATTATGCGTCATGGCGGAAGGGCGTTGCATGTTGTCCTCCTACGCAACTGGCAAGTCGCCCAACATGACGGGCGTTTGCTCGCCGCCAAGCCATGTTACTTATCGCGAGGAGAGTGACGCTCTGGTCGCCAGCGTCGGCGGTTTCACGATCGAGCGGTTTGAGCAGGGCGAACCGGCCGGCTATCCCACCTTGTGCAAGGGACGTTTCCAGACGACCGGCGCGCCTTTGCATTTGTTCGAGGACCCAGTGAGCCTCAATGCGGTGGAATTGCTGCCGCGGCTCGCCAGCATCGGCGTGACCGCATTCAAGATCGAGGGTCGTCAACGTGGTCGTGCCTATGTGGCGACGGTTGTGCGCGCCTTCCGCCGGGCGATTGACGCCATGGCGGTTGGCGGAAAAGTTGATTTCGAGGAATTGCGCGCCCTCACGGAAGGTCAGCACGACACTGTCGGTGCGTACAAGAAGGCTTGGCGATGAATACGAGTTCCCGCCTCTCGCTAACCTTGGGCCCGGTTCTCTACAACTGGCCACTGGCGCGTTGGACCGACTTCTACAACCGTATTGCCGACGAGGCTCCTGTTGACCGGGTTTGTCTCGGCGAGGTGGTCTGCTCCAAACGCAAGCCGTTTTTCGATGATGCGATCCTTGGCACGGTTGACCGCCTCGAACGAGGCGGCAAGGAGGTGATTTACTCGACGCTGGCGTTGCCGACGACGAAGCGGGAAATCCGCGATATCGGTGACATGATACAGGCGGGATACCTAGTCGAAGCCAACGATATCGCCACGGTGCATTTGTTGAATGGCCGTGAACACATCGTTGGGCCGTTCATCAACATCTACAACGAAGACACCCTGGCGCTGCACTTGAGACTGGGAGCAAGGCGCATTTGCCTGCCACCGGAGCTGCCGTTTGATTCCATTCGCACCATGGCGGCGGGAAATTGCGCCGTGGAGGTGTTCGCATTTGGTCGGCCACCTCTGGCGCTATCAGCACGTTGCTATGCCGCACGCTCGCAGGGATTGGCCAAGGATGCCTGTAAGTTCGTGTGCGAGAACGACATCGACGGAATGGATGTCTGTACGATGGACGGCGTGCCATTTTTGTCCGTGAATGGGATCCAGACCCTTGGCTATGTTGTGACGGCGGCGGTGGATCAGGTTGTGGGGTTGCGCGGTGCCGGTGTCGTGGCACTTAGGTTGTCGCCGCAAACCTGCGATATGGTACGAGTTGCGAGTATTTTCCGCGGTCTTGCTGACGGCAACACGACGCCGCGCGAAGCACGCGAGGCCCTCGCAGTGCTTCATCTGCCAGGTCCTCTGTCGGACGGTTTTTTGCGCGGCATGCCGGGGTGCACGGCGGAAGTCGACTGATTGGCCCTATCTTCCGGTTGCCGATCGGACCTGAAACTTCATGCTAATACTGTTGCCGTCTGCGAACTTCAGCGTAACGGACACCTTGCCGCCAGGCTTCATCGCCATTCCAGGATGCATGCACATCAGGTGATAGCCGCCTGGTGCGAAGTTGACCGATCCTCCTTGCGGCACGTCCACCCGATCGACCTTGACCATGTGGCTCATCCCTCCGATTTGCTCCGATTTGTGCAACATCAGCATGCCACAGGCTGGGGAGGCCGCCCCAATGAGGGCGATCGGTTTCGGCCCGTCGTTCTTCAACGTGAAATAGCCGGCCGCCGGTAAGCCGTTGGGAAGTGCGCGAAACCATCCGTTACTGACGTTCGCGGCTTTTGCAGGCAGCCCAGCAGCTACGAACAGCACGACAATTGCGAAATTACGAAACGACATATGGCGCCACCCTGCTCGATTCGATGAGAGCTAGGCGCAGTCGGATCGGGTGGTCAAGGCCGAAGGAAAAAAGAGGCGCCGACCGGTTCTTGTTTAGAACCGGTCAGGCGCAATCGGCTGGACCTCGTCTAGCGGGGGTGCATGACGGACGAGTATCCGGGGCCAAAGCAGTTCATCCCTGACGCGTAGGAAGTATTCACGCATTGTTTCCTTCACGGGGGCGGATGAGGGACTGTCGCCGGAGGAGATGCCGACCATCTCGAGGGGGAGGATCACGCTGAGGGCCTGTGCAATCATGATGCGTCTCCGGACCTGGCGTGTTGTTCGAACCTTTCTGCGAGCAGGAGGAGATGTTGGCTGGCAGTGCCGGCAGTCGTGGCGGCGTTGCGGAGATCGTAGGCAACGGTGGCTAATCTTTGTCGGATGGCAGATGACGCAAAGCTGGCTTGGGCGATTAGCGCAGCTTCCACGGCCCGTTCTTTATCGAGCCTCTGTCTCCGATCTTTAGCCGCTTTTCTCATTGCCTTCCCGATAACTGCAAATCGTCTGCGCAAAGAGGATCGTTCAAGACTTGAATGGTTGTAAGTTGGGAGTTTCCCTGATGCAGGGCTATAGAAAGCACTTGGTAACCGTGCTTTCCGTTGCGTTGGCTGGGCTATTAGGTGATTGACGGGAATGAACCAGCCAAACGCAACGCACATGGCGTTCATGCACGTTGCGGGGCCACGGCCTGGAATGGGTTGTTACATGGGGGCGTGACGGGCCTGCTCGATCCAGAGCACAAGCTGGTCTTCCGGAACGGGTTTGTGCAGCAGCTTTACACCGATGCGTGCGGCACGAGGCTCGAGCGTGGGATCACTGCGGCCCGTCATCATCAGTGCAGGTGTCATGTCACCCCGGGCACGCAGATGTTCGAGCAAATCTAGTCCCGTCATTCCGGGCATATGTTGGTCGACAAGAAGACACTCCGGCTTGGAGCCTGCCTCTTTCAAAAAGAGTTCCGCAGAAGCGTGATCACGTACCTCGTAGCCATAGGATTCGAGGAGGGCCCGCGTCGAATCACGAACCGCATCATCATCGTCGATGATATCAACCATGGTCGCCAAGCCAGGCCCTGAAAGGCACAATCGTTGCGTGGTTTATTTAGCCCTATCCGTTTGGCCGGGGATATACGGAGTTCTGCCTAAGCGTATCGTTAAGAATGGACTGAGAGAGCCTTCCGGACCAGGTCGGCAAGGTTGCCGGCATCCATCTTTTCCATCACGCGGGCCCTGTGGATCTCCACGGTTCGCGGAGAAATCGATAGTTCGTGGGCGATGACCTTGTTGGCTTTGCCCGCCACGATAAGGTCCAGAACCTGCCGCTCCCGCTCCGTCAACAACGCGAGTCTGGCTGCGGCTGTGCGGGCTTCCTTGGCTTGATCACCTGCCGTAGAGGCACGATCGATGGCTCGCCGCACGCTGTCCAGCAGAACGGGCTCGTCGAACGGTTTTTCTAGGAAATCGACGGCCCCAGCCTTCATCGCCCCAACCGCAATCGGAATATCGGCGTGGCCGGTCATGACAATCACCTGAAGGGGAGAGTGTCGGGAGACAAGCTCTTTCTGCAAGGCCATGCCGTCCATTTCAGGCATCTGCACGTCAACGATCAAGCAGCCAATCGATTCAGGGGCTTCGCTGGCCAGGAACAAAGTCGCCGATTCAAACGCCTTGGTATCGTAGCCATTGGCTTGGAGGAGCATGGATAGCGAATCGCGGATATCGGGATCATCGTCGACGACAAAGACTGATTCGGCCATGGCGTTTATTCCACTATGCGATTCGCTGATGGCAGCGTGAATTGAAATACGGTCCCACCGTTCGGATTGGGCGCCATTGTAAGTCGGCCACCGTGAGCCTCAATGATGGAGCGGCTGATTGCTAGTCCTATTCCCATTCCGCCCGGCTTGGTAGTCACAAATGGTCGAAACAATCTCTCGGCGAGGTCGGTCGGTATGCCGGCGCCCGTGTCGCTGACTGAGACCTGTACATTGCCGTCACCGTTGACCGATGTGGAGATCGCAAGTTCCCGCTGCGGAGCCTGAGACATGGCTTCGACTGCATTCCGCAGTAGGTTGACGAGTACTTGTTGGATCTGAACGCGATCTACGACAATAGAGGGGACTGCGTTCGACAGCGAAATGGTTGTCCGCAAGTTAGTCGATTTTGACCCGATCAAGCCTAAAGCAAGCGAATCATCCACGATAGCGTTGATGTCTTCAAGCGAACGGGAACTCTCTCGCTTTTCGACGAAATCGCGTAGTCGGCGGATGATTTGACCACAGCGGACGGCCTGTTCCCCCGCTTTTGATACCGCCTCATATGCTTTTGTCTTGGCGCTCGGATCGGTCGACGCGATGTGACGTTTTGCTACGTTGGTGTAGTTCAACACCGCGGTGAGCGGTTGGTTGATCTCATGTGCTATCGCCGCGGAGACTTGGCCCATTTCGCTCACCCGGGCTACGTGGCTCAGTTCGCTTGAGAGTGTTTGTAGTCGCGCTTCGGTGAGTTTACGGTCCGTGATGTCGCGAACGGTCTTGGAGGCTCCAATCACTGTTCCGTTCGAATCGCGAATCGGCGAGACGGTGACCGAGACATCGATGCTGGCCCCGTCTTTGCGTATGCGAACCGTTTCGTAGTGTTCGATACTGATGCCCTGGCGGACCTTTTCAAGGATCTGCTGCTCCTCGCAGATCAGGTCTTCTGGAAAGATGCGTGTTACGGATGTGCCGATCATTTCATCAGCAGTGTAGCCGAACATTCTTTCCGCAGCGCGATTCCACGTCGTGATACGGCCGTCCAGGGTTTTGCTGATAATCGCGTCGTTTGCCGAATCGACGATGGCCGCCAGGAATGACCGCTGCGCGGTATGAACCGCACGTTCCATCTGCAGATCCGTCAGGTCCTGAATGACGGCCACGGACAACCGCTTGCCCTTGTGGATCCCTTCGCCCACCGACATGAATATCGGAAACTCCGAGCCGTCCTTGCGTCTTGCCGTCAGTTCCCGGCCCGTGCCGGCGTCGGGCGGTTCGCCGGTTTGTTGTAAATGGCGTAGCCGTAGGTCGTATTCCTCCCGGAAGGGGTCTCCCAGGAGCATGGCCATGCTGTGTCCAATAACCTCCTCACGGCGGTACTGGAACATTCGCTCACAGGCGGAGTTGAAGACATTGATTTGCCCGCGGTCATTGATCACGAGCACACCGTTGATGGCAGCGGCGACCACCGTCTCGAACAGCGAATCATCCCACTGTAGATTAGGCGGCAGTGGCAGGGCTTGTGCCATGTGTAACGCTACTTGAACTCAGAATATTTCTAGCAAAGGACAAGGACTTAGCCAACCTTTTGGGTGGGAACTTCTGGCCATTTCAGAACTCAACAGCGCCGGAAAAAGCCCAGGACCCGTAGTGGTGACGGTATTAGCTAGCTTGGCTGGCAAGGCTTTAGTGACATGGTAGCGTCAGGTGACCAGCGTCACGTTGTCCCCCTTGAGACATTCCTGCTGTTTTTTTCTTAGAACAATGAGAGTCTTCGGCAGCGATATTGATATTGGTCAGGCAACGTCGATAGATCGACATGCGAGACGGTCTCATCTGCAACTTTGAGCGAGGGACCGCATGACGCGGATAGTGGCGTTGTTCCTGGCAATTATCATCGTTACGTCTGCCGGTGCTTTTGCCGGCACAAGTTGGCTAGAACGGAACTGGGCACGGAAGAACGGTAGATGAAGCGACCGCATCTTTGGAAAGACATCGCGGTGGTTCTGACGGCGAAGGCTGTCCTTCTCACATGTCTCTATGTTGCCTTCTTCAGCCCGTCCCACCGTGTCGTGGTCAACGCGGCTGCGGTATCCGCCCAGCTGCTTGGTACCGAACACCGCTAGGATGACATCATGGACGTCGTAGATCTTTCTCGGCTGCAATTTGCCGTCACCGCGCTCTACCACTTTCTCTTCGTGCCTCTGACGCTGGGTCTTTCGATCCTGCTCGGCATCATGGAGACCGTCTATGTGATGACGGGCCGAACCATCTGGCGCGACCTCACCAAATTTTGGGGGACGCTGTTCGGCATCAACTTTGCAATGGGTGTCGCAACGGGCATCACTATGGAATTCCAGTTCGGCACGAACTGGGCGTATTATTCGCACTATGTGGGCGACATCTTCGGGGCACCGCTCGCCATTGAAGGCCTGATGGCGTTTTTCCTCGAAGCGACGATGATCGGCCTCTTCTTTTTCGGCTGGAATAGGATGAGCAAGGTGTCCCACCTTGTTGTCACCTGGGCGTTGGCTATCGGCAGCAATCTCTCGGCGCTGTGGATTCTGATCGCCAATGGCTGGATGCAGTTCCCCACTGGTGCTTATTTCGATCCCGATACCATGCGCATGGAAGTCTCGAACTTCATGCAGGTGCTGTTCAATCCGGTGGCGCAAGCCAAGTTTGTCCACACCGTCAGTGCAGGCTATGTGGTAGGATCGATCTTCGTGCTGGCGATCAGTGCCTTCTATCTGCTGCGAGGCCGCCACAAGGAATTCGCCAAGCGCTCGATGACTGTGGCGGTGAGCTTCGGCCTCGCCTCGGCGCTGTCCGTTGTCGTACTTGGTGATGAGTCCGGCTACACTGCCGGCCAGAACCAACAGATGAAGATTGCGGCCATCGAGGCAATGTGGAACACCGAGCCCGCGCCGGCCAGCTTCACGGTGTTCGGCATTCCCGATCTCAAGGAACACGTCACACATTATGAGGTGAAGGTTCCCTGGGTTCTGGGTCTGATTGCCA
>JBJKRM010000046.1:0-12124 GCA_046704685.1 Rhizomicrobium sp. | reverse complement strand
GGCCTGCACCGCGCGGATGACGAACCCTTCCAGGCCAACCCGATCGAGCGGCAGTTTCAGCCCGGCAATGGTCGGCGAATAGGCTGGCGTGCCAATCAACAGGATTCCGTCGCGCCGGATGGAATCGTCCGCTGGTTCCTTGCGGGCCAGAAGCCCGGACAGGCCGCGCACCAGCTCATCGCGCGCAATCACTATGGTCGGCGAGCGCCCTGCCGTCACCACTGTGGTTGCCACGGCGCGATAGCGTTCGGCCGCCACCTTCTCGAGCGGCTTGTAGCGCAGCCAGAGATCATAGCCGTCCTCCGCGTGGGCGGCAGAAGCGACAGCAAACAGGGCAAGGAGAGCAGCGGCAAACTTCATGACAGCCTCCACAGAAAAGAGCCGCGTATCGGGTGATACGCGGCTCGTCGTCAGTGCAATGGCGGCATGGGATCCGGGGCCTTTTGCGGCGGCTTGATCGGCCTTCCGGGCTCCGCTTGGCCGGGTGCGTACGGGAAATAGAGCGACTCGTAATAGGCCAGCGGATGCTCCGGCGGCGCCATGCCGGCCGGCAGCGGCAATCCGTTCAAGGACTGGAAATAGGCGATGCTGGCATCCCGCCACAGCTTGGCATCGTGTTCCTGGATGCGCAGGAAGTCGGCGGTGATGCGGAAGCGCCGCGCATCGACATAAGGCCTCATCCGCGCCCAGGTCGCCGCCATGCCGTGCACATTGGCCACGCCCTCGGTGTAATGCGTCACCAGCCCATCCCACAGCGTCTGGCCCGACTTCATCTTGTAGGTCCAGGGCAGATGATGGAACCACAGCAGCAGCTTGTTGGGCGTGGTCGCGGGATTCGAGAACGCCTTCCGCAACGGCAGCGCATATTGCGCCACCGCGTCGCTCCCGGTCGGTGTGCGATCGAAGCCGATGCCCTGCTTGTCGGCGCGGTTGTAGTAGGCCGGATCCCAATCGGCCCGGCCGACATTGTCGATCCAGGGGCCCGGTCCATAGTGATGGCCGGTGCCCATCTGGTGGGCGAGGCCCAGCGGCGTCATGAAATCGACTTCGGTCTCGCGCGAAGCCATCATCATGTCCACCACCGGCTTCACGAAGGCGGGATTATCGGTGAAGGTCATCTTCACCCAGTCATTGGCGATGTCCCGGGCACTGGCGTCCGGATTCCAGGCCAGCCGGCCGAAGGCGTACCAGTTCGCCTGATCGAAGATCGAGCCGCACCAGTTGCGGTCCGATCCGATGTTGGAGACGCCGGCCATCGCCGTCAGCTTGTTGCCGAACAGCGAGCCGTCGATCACCTTGGCCACCGTCGATCCCGGCCCCTTGACGAAGGTGTCGGACTGCAGCACCTCCTGCCACATGGTGCCGAGATAGACGAGGTGGGTCTCGAAACCGAGATATTCCTTGGTGATCTCGACTTCCATTCCCATGTTGGTTTTCGGCGTGGCCCCGAACAGCGGACTGAAAGGCTCGCGCGGCTGGAAATCGAGCGGACCGTTCTTGGTCTGGATGATGACGTTGTCACGGAACTTGCCGTCGAGCGGCACGAACTCGCTATAAGCCTGCTTGACGCGGTCTTCCGGCGTCTTGTTCGAATAGACAAAGGCGCGCCACATCACCACGCCGCCATGCGGAGCCAGCGCATCGGCCAGCATATTGGCGCCTTGGGCGTGCGTGCGGCCGTAGTCCTGCGGCCCCGGCTGGCCTTCCGAATTGGCCTTCACCAGGAAGCCGCCGAAATCGGGGATGTAATTGTAGATCTCGTCGACCTTGTGGTTCCACCAGGCCTGCACCGCAGGATCCAGCGGATCGGCCGTCTTGAGACCGCCGATCTCCATCGGCGAGGAGAACCGCGCCGTGAGATAGACCTTGATGCCATAAGGGCGCAACGCATCGGCGATCGCCGCCGCCTTCCGCAGATAGCGCGTGGTGAGCACCAGGGCACTCGCGTTGACGTTGGTGAGCACCGTGCCGTTGATGCCGATGGAGGCGTTGGCACGGGCATAATCTGTCAAGCGTTCGGAGACGTGTTCCGGCAGTTCCCACCAGTGAAAGATGGACCGGCCCGCATAGCCACGCTCCACCGTGCCGTCGAGATTGTCCCAATGGTTGAGCAGGCGCAGTTTGATCTTGGGCGCCGAGACGATATCGAGCTTGTCGACCGGTTGGCGTGTCTGGATCTGCCTGAGGAAGCGGAAGGCGCCGTACATCGCGCCGATATCGGTGTTGCCGGCGATGACGATGATCTTGTGGCCGCGCGCCACCGCGTTGCGGATCACATAGCCCTCCGGCCCCACTTGCGCGAGCGGCAGCTTGAGGGAGGCGATGGTGGGCGAATTGGCGGGAGTGCCGAACAGGACGACGCCGTTACGCCGGATGGTGTCGTCCGATGCGATCTTGTGCGCCAGCAGGCCCGACAAGCCCCGCACCAGCTCGGCGCGTGTCACGTTCGCTGTAGCCGAATGTCCGGCCGTCACGACGTCCGCCGCCGCGGCGCGATAGCGCGCCATCTCCTGCGCCGGCAGCGGCTGGTAGCGCAGCCATAGATCATAGCCGTCATCCGCATGGGCCGCAGTGAAAAAGCCGAGCGCACAGAGCGCCAGCAGCGGCATGATTTTCATGACAATCCTCGTTATTTCAGCACCAGCGCTCCCGCATCGACGCCTTCATAGACGCCATCTCGGGAAGGCTTTCGCACACTTGTCTCCGTTCAAACCACCGAAGGATGGATCCACGGCTTGCGGTAGGGCCGCACCAGCCGTTTCTGCGCCTCTTCGTCTCCGATCACACTCTCCGTCTTGGCATCCCAGCGGATGGGGCGTCCGAGATCCATGGCCATGTTGGCGAGGATGACGCTGGAGGTGGAAATATAACCCTCCTCCACATCCGCCACCGGACGCCGGTTCGCCTCGATGGCGGCAATGAAGTCGCGCATGTTGGGCCGCGTCAGCGGCACCAGCTGGCGGTCCATCGGCAGCAGCTTGGCATCGTTCGGGAACTTGGCCATTTCTGCGGAGAGATCACCGGAGAGCTTTTCACCGCCGCCATTGGGCACGAAATTGTAGTCCACCGAGCCCAGCGTCAATGTGCCTTTGTCGCCGTACAGCTTGGCGCCCCAGGCGCCGTCCGGACCTTCGGGGATCTGGCCCCATTCGCGGTTGCCCCAGCTCATCAACAGATTGTCGTATTCCCATTGCGCCGTCTGGGTATCGGGCACGGTGGCGATACTGTTCTTTTGCACAAAGATGCCGCCGACCGAAGATATGCGCTTGGGCCAGCCGAGCCCCAGCATCCAGCGCACCGTATCCATGAAGTGGACACCGAGATCGGCGATATAGCCGTTGCCGAAGGCGCGGAACGAGCGCCAATTGATGGGATGGATATCCGGATGATACGGCATGAACGGCGCCGGACCGCAGTAGAAGTCCCAGTCGAGATTCCCCGGCGGTTTGGTGGCCGGTGGGAAATGCGCCACGCGCTGGTGGTAATAGCCGTAGATCT
This sequence comes from Rhizomicrobium sp., assembly GCA_046704685.1. Classification (GTDB taxonomy): domain Bacteria; phylum Pseudomonadota; class Alphaproteobacteria; order Micropepsales; family Micropepsaceae; genus Rhizomicrobium. The sequence goes on along the minus strand of JBJKRM010000046.1, from coordinate 8,626 downwards.
CGACATAGCCGACCTTGCCGAGCCGTCCTTCGAGCACCACGCGGTTGCGCGCCTCGATGTGCGGCGGTGAAGCGCGGCGCTGGGTGCCGACTTGCACCACGCGATGGTACTTGCGCGCCGTCGCCACCAGCGCCTTGCCCTCGGCGACGTCAACAGAGATCGGCTTCTCGAGGTAGATGTGCGCGCCCGCCTTCATCGCCGCCAGGGCCGGCAGGGTGTGCCAATGATCCGGCGTCGCCACGATGACGATGTCGAATTTGTGCTTGGCGAGCATGGTGCGATAGTCGCCGTAAAGCTGCGGCGCGCGGGTCTGGCGTTTCATCGAATCAGGAAACGCCATGATGCGCTTGGAGAGGGCGGCCAGCATCAGCTTGTCGACATCGGCGAGCGCTACCACCTCCACCGGCGCAACCTGCATCAGGGCTTCGATATCGCAGCGCCCCATCCAGCCGCTGCCGATGATGCCGACACGGTAAGGCCGCTGCGCGGCGAAGGCGCCGCCGCCCCATGCCGTCGATGCCAGCAATGCGGCACTGCCGCCCAGTACCTCGCGCCTGTTCGCCATGTTTCCTCCTAAGCGGATTTGAGTGTGATGGCCGTCCTGGCCGGTGCGGCCGCGAAGGCCTTGACGATGGCCTCGCGCAGCGGCTTCGGCCTGTAATGGTCGTCATACGGGCACGGCCGTTTCGGCAGCCCGTCTGGCCGCGGCGAGGTGTGCTGCAGCCAGGAATACTTGTCGACCAACCCCCAGGCCATCATGTAGCGCAGCTGCGGATAGCTGAGGGCGATATCGAGATAGGCCTTGGCGTAATCGGCCACGACGCGGTCGCGCTGGGCAATGGTGCCTTCGACATATTTGTCGTTGACGTCGAACTCGGTGAGCAACAGGCCGTAGCCCATCTGCGTCACCTCGTCGAGGAACTTGCGCCATTCGGTCTCGTCGGCATCGCCGATCAGGCTGGTGGCCGCGCCCATGCCGTTCGACCCGATATGGGCCTGGATGCCCAGGCAATCGACCGGCACGTTGTCTTTCTTCAGCCGCTCCAAGAGCCGCAAGACACCGGTACGGTGCGTGGCATCCTTCGGCGCCCAGCCCATATAGTCGTTGTAGACCAGCTCGGCATGCGGCGCGGCCTGGCGCGCGGCGTGAAAGGCGATATCGATGACCTGGGGGCCTAGGGCCTTGGTGAAGGGCGAATCCTCATAGCCGCCGGTGGTCGGCGAGATGGTCTCATTGACCACGTCATAGGAGAAGATGCGGTCGCCGAAGCGCTGGCACACCGTGTCGATATAGCCGGTCATCAGCTTCTCGGCCGTGGTCGCGGGATTGGGGCCGAAATCGTATTTGTTGACCCATTCCGGCATCCACACCGAGCGGTTCCACAACAGCGTATGGCCGCGCACCGCCAGCTTATAGCGAGTGGCGAAGTCCATCAGGATGTCGGCGCCGGTGAAGTCGTATTTGTCGGGGGTGCGGCGCACCACATACCATTTGAGCTCGTTTTCCGGCACCAGGATGCCGCATTGCTGCACGAACAGGGCGCGCATGCGCGGATCGGCGAAGGCCGACGCCTTGTCCTTGAACTGCTTCAGAGCGGCAATATTCGCAGATTTCTTCAATCCGGCCCCGAGGGCGCAGCCGAAAGCAAGATTGTTGGCTCGCGCCACGCCGTTCAGGCAATCCGGCGTGGAGCCGGCCACCGGCCAGTGCTTGTGATGATGCGCATGGCCGCGGCCGTGCTTCTTATCGCGGTTCGGAGCGGCGAACACCCCCTCCGCAAACAACGCACCTGCTGCTGCCAAAGTCATGCACTCGCGTCGTGACAACCGGCTCATTGCCAATCCCCATTTTCCAAAGCGTCACCATCACTTATACGCTTGGAACAACGGCCTGCGCACAAAACTTCAGCGCAGCCGCCGACACCAGAATACAACATGATGCGACGCTCAGGCCACGCGCCGCCGTTCATCGGGAACCCCGCACAATTCGGGTCTCGGGCACCGGACCGTAGGCGCGCGGCGCGCCATCGAAATCAACTTCGAGCCGGTCGAGGATCAACCCCGGGTCGAGCGCGGTTATGGTCACCGTATGCGCACCGGGTTTCAGTTCCAGCCCGTGCACCGTCTCGATGGCCTCGTTGGTCAGCACATGCTGTCGCCAGCGCTCGGTGAATTCGCGAGCGGTAAAATTCAGCACCACCGGCGCACCGCCATCGATGGAGACCGCTGCCCGCATGCTGTTTTTGGATGTGATCGGGTGAATCGGCAGGGCAATGACGCGCAGTTCCGCTCTTTCGCCCTTGACCAGATCGTAGCCTCGCTTGGTGGCGACCGCAAAGCGATAGGTCACGCGCGGCGCGGCCTTCATGGCGGCGGCATCCGCTGGATTGACCGATGCCATGGTCAGGCTGCTGCGCAGACTGGCGCCGGTATGACCGAGGCCGTCCAGCACCTCCCAGCCCGGCGTGCGCTCGTCGGGATGACTGGCGTACATCGAGACGATCAGGTTGTCCTCGATGAACGACACGTCCTTGGCCGTGACCGGCGATGCGGTACGGATGATGATCGGCCGATGCGCCACGGTCTTGCCGCAGCGCGCCATGATGCCGCCGGTGGCGCCATTGGGGGCCTTCGACCAGTCGATGCCGATCCAGATGCGCTGCTCAAGATGTTTGGGACCAAGCCGGCCGGTGCTTTGACTCACGGTGATCCACGGCACCGTCGGCTTCAGGCTCCACTGGGCGGGCGTCTTTCCGGTCAGGAAGAAGTCGAGATAGCGCTTCTCGTTCGGCAGTTCGCGGTGGAATTCCGCCAGCCGTTGCGGCCAGCCGCCGCCCGCGTAATAGCCGCCGCCTTCGGCCTGCCAACCGCAGCCGGTGTCGCCGTTGTCCGTCCACACCGGATAATGCGGCGTGTCATAAGCCGGCAGGTTGTGCGGATGGATGCCCATCATGCCGCGCCATTTCCCATGCGCCATGACGTTGTTGTAGACGTTCGCCGCCGCGATGATCGCATTCTGCGCCCGCCTGGCCTCGGCGGAATAGCTGTTGGCGCTTTCGCGGCGCTGCAAGCCATAGGTGATCGCCTTGTCGAGCGCCAGCGCGCGGATGTTCATGTCGCCCGCCGCGTCCACCGGATACTGCACCAACTGGAAAAACGCCGCTTTGCGGTCCGCCGGCATCTTCGCCATCAGCGCCTTGGCGCGTGCCATAATCGACTTGTAGGCATCCATGCGGCGGGCGTTCTCGTCGCCGAAATCCATCATGTTGAATTTGGTCTGGTGCACCGCCGTTTCCGGGAAGGCGGTCGACCACGACATGAACTCGGGATTGCGATCAAAAGCCAGATCGTAGTAACGCCACATGATGTCGGCGATCGCCGCAGCGTTGCTAGCGCCGAAATTCTCCGCCGCCCAATGCTTCAGATTCGCCTTGACACTCTGCACATTGGGAAAAGCGTTGGCATTGAAGGCGATGTCGAGGAAGAGCTGCGTCAGATATTCGTCCGGCTTGATGTCGCCGACATTGAGAATCCAAATGCGCCGCGCATCGAAGCGATAGGCCTTGTTCATCTCCTCCCACAGCAGCGCGGGATGAGTGGAACCGAGCCAGAGATACGACATCGGCCCGCCCCAATACGAGATATGGTAATAGACGCCGGAGCCACCCGACCGCGCCCGCTCCTTGGCATCCGACAGCCGCCGGATATAGCCGAAATTGTCGTCCGGCCAGTTGAGCGTGATGTCGTCCGGCACCTTCAAGCCTGCGTCATAGGCCGGCAGCACCTCCTTGTATGGCGTGAACACCTGCGGGATCTGGTCCGCCGGCTTGCCGAGATCGTTGGTGAGGATCTTACGCTGCGCGGTGAAGACGTCCTCCAGGATCTTGGCCATGCCTTGTGGCGTGTTGGCGCCGGCCATCGGGTAATCGTCGGCGCCGCGCAGGCCCACCGTGTAGATGTTCTCGTACTTGCCCCACGCCTTTACCGCCCCGTCCCAGTACTTCAGCATATTGGCGCGGTTGGTGATGAAGTTGTACGGCCCCATCGTTTTCTCGTCCCACTCATGCGGGTTCGAACGCAGCATCATTTCGACATGCGAGGTGGCATGGATGATGGCGTAATCGGCCGCCATTTGGGGATTGCCGGGGACTTTGTCGAAGGCCTGCGTGACTTCGTGCATCGCCGGCCAGATGGTGTTGGCCTTCAGCCGCCACATCAGCTCGTAGATCTTGGCGTAGGTCTTGGGGCAGATGTTGCCGCATTTGGGATCGAAGGTCTTTGAGGCCCAGGGAAACAGCCCGTATTCCTCGTCATTGAGGAAGATGCCACGATATTTCACTGTCGGCGGCTTGGAATAATATAGCGCGGCATCCACCGCCACGCGCGCTTGCCGTCTGATCTTGACGTCGGCCCACCATTCCCAGGCCGACACGCCCAGCTGGCGCGTGAGATCGATGACGCCCCAGATCGTGCCGCGGGTGTCGGATCCGAAGATGACCAGCACATTGCGCTTTGGATGACCAGGTGCCGTCACCACCGCGCGCCCGTAGGTCTCCCACTTGCCCGCGATCGGTTTCGTGTCGATGCCGTTGGCCTTCAAGATGGACGCGATCTCCGGTGAATCGTAGCGTCCGATCAGCACAACCGTTCCTGCGGGCAGGCTGGTGCTGACCACCGGCTTGCGCCCGGAGACCGCCCCCAGATCATGCGCCAAGAGCGCAGCAGCCTTGGCGATCGGCACCCCATCGGCCTTGTCATACGCGATTCCGGCGACGGTCTTGCCGTCGAACAGCGTGATGTTCGCGGCTTGTGCCGGGATGAAGACGAAGACAAGGGCGATCAACGCCCAGCGCAGATGGTTCATCATCCGAAGCCCCACTCTGGATCATGCCGCAGTGCACAACAGGATGGCTTGTATTTCATGCTGTGCGACCTCGATTGATAGCGCTATCACTGTTAGGCTCGCCGCTCAACTGCGGGGATATCGATGCGCTCCTTCCTGAAGACATTGCTTCCGCTTCTCATGCTTATGCCTTGCGCCAACGCCGCCGATCCGGCCAGCGCCGATCATCAGCGCATGATGGAGTTGCTGCACATCACCAAGCCGCTGCGGCCCGGGGTCAACGGCTGGGATGCCCATGCAGCCAATCCTGTGAATTACGACGAATCCAAGGTGCGTCCTTACACGCTGCCCAACCCCTTGGTACTTGCGAACGGCCAGCGGGTCACCACGCCCGCCATGTGGTGGAAGAAGCGCCGCCCCGAACTGGTGAAGCTGTTCAATTCGCAGATGTACGGCCGCGTGCCGCCCGGAACCCCCAAGGTGCATTGGGAGCTCAAGGGGGCCATCGCCAAGACGATCGGTGGCATCAAGGTGATCACCGAGCATCTCATCGGCCATGTCGACAATGCCCGCGATCCCGCCATCAAGGTCGACATCCAGACCGATCTCACCCTGCCCGCCTCGGTCACCCATCGTGTGCCGGTGATGATCAATCTCACCTGGAAAGGCAGATGGAAAGGCCCGCCCATTCCGGCCGGCCATGATCCGGATTGGCGGATTCAATTGATCAAGGCGGGCTGGGGCTATGCCGAATATGTGCCGGTGAGCGTCCAAGCCGACAACGCCGCGGGCCTCAGCAAAGGCATCATTGGCCTGATGAACAAGGGGGGCCCGCGCAAGCTCGATGACTGGGGCGCATTGCGCGCTTGGGCTTGGGGGGCCAGCCGGGTGGTCGATTACCTCGAGACGGATCGCCGCGTCGATCCGCATCGCATCGGCATCGAAGGCCACTCCCGCTACGGCAAGGCGGCCCTGGTGGCGGAGGCTTATGATCCGCGCATCGCCATCGGCTATATCAGTTCGTCAGGCGCCGGCGGCGCCAAGATCTTGCGCCGGAATTACGGCGAGCAGATCGGGAATCTGGCGGGCGGCGAATCCTACTGGTTCGACGGAAATTTCATCCAGTATGACGGCCCCAAGACGGTCGATGATCTGCCGGTGGATGCTCATGAGCTGATCGCTCTGTGTGCGCCGCGCCCGGTGTTCATCAGTGCCGGCACCAAACAAGCCGGTGACGGCTGGGTCGATGCCAAAGGCAGTTTCCTCGCCGCCGTGGCGGCCGGTCCGGTCTATCGCCTGCTGGGTAAGAGGGATCTCGGCACCGACCGGTTTCCGCCGGTCGGCACAGCGCTGATCAGCGGCGACATCGGCTTCCGCCAGCATCATTATGGCCACACACCCCAGCCCAATTGGGCCACCTTCATCGCCTTTGCGCAACGCCACTTCAAAAATAACCAGGGAGATTGAATTGCACCGACTGACGATTGCCGCTTTGGCGCTCCTTTCGAGCGCTCCCGCCTTTGCCGCAGAACCGCTGCTGAATCCGGTGTTCGGGGACCACGCCGTGCTGCAGCGCGACCAGCCCATCCACATCTGGGGCACGGCAACGCCGAATGCGGCCGTCACCGTCACGCTATCATCGGACACGACCAAGGCGCATGCCGACTCGTCGGGCCATTGGAGCGCCGAGCTTCCTCCCCTGCACGCCGGAGGGCCTTACACGCTGACGGCCAAGACCGATAGCGGCACATCCGAGACCCTCAATGACATCCTGGTCGGCGACGTCTATCTCTGCTCGGGCCAGTCCAACATGGCGTTCCCCACCATGCTCGCCATCGATGCCGGCCCCGACATCCAGGTTTCGGCCAACGACTCGATCCGGCTGATGAGCGTCGCCGACGTCACCAGCCTGTCGCCGCTGTCGCAGTTTCCCAAACCGGTGACATGGGCCGCAGCCGGCCCCAAGACGGTGCCGAACTTCTCGGCGGCCTGCTACTTCTTCGGCCGCGATCTGCAGAAATCCGAGCACGTCCCGCTCGGCCTGATCAACGATTCCTGGCCGGGCGCCGGCATCCAGACCTTCATGAGCGAAGGCGCGCTGTACCGGGCGGGCGGTGAAGATTCCCGGATCAAAGCCTTGAACCTTTACGCCCGCGACAAGACCGCTGGCATGAAGCACTGGGGCGATTTGATCGAAGACTTCTGGCACAACAACGGACAGACGCCGTGGAGCAATCCCGTGGTCAGCGCCAAATGGCCGCTCGCCCCCAAAGGGCTCGGCATCTGGACGACCTGGGGCGTCAAGTCGCTCGAGAACTATGCCGGCGATGTCTGGTTCCGCACCTCGGTCAAGCTGACGGCAGCCGAGGCTGCGCAGCCCGCCGAGATTTCCCTCGGCACCGTCACCGAAGAGGATCAGACCTGGATCAACGGCCATTTTATTGCCTCGACCTTCGGCTATGGTCAGTCGCGCCAGTATGCGCTCCCGGCCGGCACGCTGCACGCCGGCGTCAACGACATTCTGGTCAACGACTATTGCGGCTGGAAAGGCTGCGGCCTGTTCGGCCCGCCGCAAGCGCGCGCCATCAAATTCAAGGACGGCACCAGCGTTCCACTCGACGGTGCTTGGCATTACAGGCAGGAAGCCGGTGTCAACCCACCGCGCGTGCCGTGGGGCGCCACCGCCGGTGTCTCGGTCGCTTACAATGCCATGATCGCGCCGCTGGCGCCCTACACGCTGAAAGGCGTGCTCTGGTATCAGGGCGAATCCAACACCGGTGCCCCGGACGCCTATCAGGGGCTGCTCAAGGCCTGGATGGCCGATTGGCGTGAGCTGTTCCAGAAGCCGAACCTGCCGTATCTGATCGTCCAGCTGCCCGATTACGGCCTGCCGCCGTTCAAGCCGGAAGAGTCCAATTGGGCCCGCTTGCGCGAGTCGCAGCGTTTGGCGGTGGCCGATGACCCCCATGCAGCCCTCGCGGTCACCATCGATATCGGCGATCATGGCGGCCTGCATCCGGCCAACAAGCAGGAAGTCGGACGCCGGCTGTCGCTGGCGGCGCGCCGCCTCATTTATCACGACGCCAGCATCAAGAGCGGTCCGACGCCGGCCACCATCGCGCTCGGCCGAGGCAGCGTCACGGTGAGGTTTAACGGCGTCAACGGCAGGCTCAAGGCGGTCGATGGCGCGCAACCGATCGGCTTCGAATTGTGCGGCCCGACGGAGAAGACCTGCCACTTCGTCTCCGCCCGGATTCGCGGCGACGCCGTGACCCTCGCCGTGCCGCGCGGCCTCAGGCCGACACGCGTGCGCTACTGCTGGGCCGACGGACCGGTCTGCACTTTATATGATGCCACGCGCATACCGGCGGTGCCCTTCGAGTTCAAGCTACCGGCTGTGGCGCCGCACAGGGCGCATCGGCACAAATAGGGCGGCGGCGCAAGCTGCATGGGCTGAGGTGGCGGAGCATCAGGCCCGTCAGGCCGGTTTTCAACCACCTCACCCGCCCATCGCGACCGCGACTACGGCGCCGCGTTCTGAACCCCCAGCGCAATCACCGCCTTGGCCGCCAGCTTGGGCTTTCCGGCCCGGTTGAACAGCAGCGAATAGGCCGTACGCCCCTTGATCGGCCAGTTGTTGTGCCAGCTGTCGGCGTCGGTGACGCCCCACACCGTGACGCGGTCGACCACCTTCTTATGCCTCAAGGCGATGGCGAAGACGTTGGCGTAACGCCCCGCCAGCGCCTTCTGCACCGCGAACGGCAAGCCGATCACATAAGGATT
>JBJKRM010000045.1:0-3890 GCA_046704685.1 Rhizomicrobium sp. | reverse complement strand
GTTATGACCTGCGCTTCCCGCAGCTCTATCGCGCACTGACAAAGGCCGGCGCCGTTTTTCTCACTATCCCGGCCGCCTTCACCGAGACGACCGGCAAGGCGCATTGGCATGTGCTGACGCGCGCCCGGGCAATTGAGAATGGAGCCTTCGTCATCGCCCCGGCCCAGGGCGGCCACCATGCCAATGGTCGTAATTCTTACGGACATTCCCTGAACGTCTCGCCCTGGGGCGAGGTGCTGGCGGAAGCCGGAACGGAGCCTGGCGTCATTATCGCGCAGATCGATCCCGCTGCGGCGCGCGACGCACGAGCGCGGATTCCCAGCCTTTGCCACGACCGCGACTTCCACCGGCGCGACACCACACAGCTTGCGGAGAACGGAAATTCGGCGGATTCTTCTCGCACAGGAGAAGTCGCGTGATCGTTTACACCGTCCGATGCGAGAAGGGCCACGAATTCGAGGGCTGGTTCGGCTCCAGCGCGAGCTTCGAAAGCGAAGCCGCGGCCGGCGAGGTCGCTTGCCCGCAATGCGGCTCGACCAGGATCGAGAAGGCGCCGATGGCACCCGCCATTGCCGGCGGCAAGTCGGATTCGCCCTATGGTTGCCCCGGCGCGGACTGCGCGCCGGAGGCCGCGCCCTGTCTTAATGGTTGCGGCGGGGCGTGTTTCCCCCGATGATTTGCACACAGAGGATGGGCGCGTGATCGTTTACACCCTGAAGTGCGAGAACAGCCATCGGTTCGAATGTTGGTTCCAGTCCAGCGCGGCGTTCGACGAACAGTCCGCGACGGGCGAGCTCGTCTGCCCGATGTGCAACACGCACAAGGTGGAGAAGGCGCCGATGGCGCCCTCCGTCTCCGGCACCAAGAAGAAGGCGCTGGCGGCGGAAGACGTCAAGAAGATGCGCCAGTTCATGACCGGCATGCGCAAATACATCAAAGAGAACGCGGAGTATGTCGGCCCGAACTTTTCCGAAGAGGCGCGCAAGATTCATTACGGCGAGAGCGATGAGCGCCACATCTACGGCGAAGCCACGCTGAAGGAAGCCAAGGAGCTGATCGAGGAGGGTGTCGACGTGGCGCCCCTGCCGCCGGACCTCGACGAAGAGGCGAACTGATACGGCACAGCTGTCACCCCCGGCGAGCGCTGCGGCTGGTGAGGCACGTCTTCTCACAAATGAAGATTGTCATCCCCGGCGATCCGGGCGAGGGAAGGGGCCCAGGTGCATCAGCGGCTTCGGTATTGAAGAACCAGCCCTTGGCGAAGCCGTCGAAATCTGTTTGGTTTGTGTACTTGGAGGCCGTCTTGCCCGCCTTCGCTGCGGGGAATGACCATTGTGATTGGGCAAGCATCATCACAGCTCGGGGCAACCATGCGCAGCTTCGCCAACACGTCCGTAATAACCTTTATCCTCCTTGCCGTGTCGTCCGCTCCGGCCTTTGCCGTCACGGCCACGTTGACCGACAACCAGCTCGTCAGCAGGGCCGCCGCGGCCCTTCATGTTCAGCGGCCCCCGGCGGACCGCATCCTCGGCATCCACAGGGGGGTCCAGGTGATCGTTGACGACCGCTGCGGTGACGGCTGCCCCGCCAACACCGTGCGCATTATCCGTTACATGATCGGTCCGGGGCCCGCCTGTTCGCGGATCGGCGGCGACAGCGCCAGCATCGGCGTGCCGATCACCGTCGGCATCACGATGCAGACCTTCTGCGTGCCGCACATTCTTTACCGCCGCAATCTCTACACCAGCCGGCCGTATCACAAATGAGCGGCGAGCCGCACCAGAACCTCACCGGTGTCTGGGACGGGTTCTACACCTATGAGCGCCGGGCGCGCGCCGTCGTGTTCGGCGCCACCTTGATCGAAACGCCGAGCTGGCTCACCGGATCGACGCATGAGATCTGTTCCGTCGGAATCAACAAGGGCTCGCTGTTGTGCGCCACGGTGGATGGGCGTCGTTCCGGCAATGCGCTCGCCTTCCTCAAAAGCTATGATGGAAGCGATCCCAATTACGGCGCCGTCCACTACTTTGGAGAGGTCAGCGAAGACGGATTGGAGATCGAGGGCATCTGGCGCATCTCGCCGACCTGGCACGGCCGCTTCCTGATGGTCCGCTCCGGCGGCGCGGCAACGGAAGAACGCCGCCAGGCGTTCGAGCGGGCGGGATAAAACAATGCTTGTCATCCCCGTTGAATATCTGATCGCGGCCGTTTCTATCGCCCCGCCACCACCATGTAGTTCACATCGGTGTCGCCCGACAGCTTCCACGCCCAATTGACCGGATCGAAGCTGACGCCTTGCGTCTTCTGCACCGTCAGTCCCGCCTCCGTCAGCAGGCCGTGCAGCCGTGCCGGCTCGACGAAGCGGTTCCAGTCATGGGTGCCGCGCGGCAGCCAGCGCAGCACATACTCGGCGCCGAACTTGGCCAGCGCCAGCGACTTCAGAGTCTTGTTCAGCGTCGCCACGAACATCAGGCCGCCGGGCTTCACCAGCTTGCCGCAGGCCATCATGTAGGCGGGCAGGTCGGCGACATGCTCCACCACCTCCATGTTGAGCACCACATCGAACATCAGCCCGGCCGCCGCCAGGGATTCGGCGGTGGTCATCCGGTAGTCGATCCGCAGGTTGCTCTCGGCGGCGTGGGTGGCCGCGATCCGGACGTTCCTCTCCGCGGCGTCGGCGCCGGTGACGGCAAAGCCCAGCCGCGCCATGGGCTCCGACAGCAACCCGCCGCCGCAGCCGATGTCGAGCAGCGCCAGCCCCTCGAACGGCCGCAAGCCCTCACGCCTGAAATGGGAACAAGCGGTCTGCCGGATGAAGCCGAGCCGGACGGGATTGAACTTGTGCAGCGGCGCAAACTTGCCGGTCGGGTTCCACCACTCCGCCGCCATGGCGGAGAACTTGGCGACCTCTTGGGGGTCGATCGAGGGGGCTGGAGAGCTCATCGGCGCCTTATATCGCACCTGATCGCCCTAGGGGAGGTGATCTCCCCGTTGAGCCCCGGGAAAACGCCGTTTATGTATGTTGGCAACAACAGTGCGCTGAACGGGCGGAGTTATGGCGAAGATTGCGATGAAATTCGGCGGGACCTCGGTGGCCGATCTGGATCGCATCCGCAATGTGGCCAAGCTGGTCAAGGCGGAGGTCGATCGCGGCAACCAGGTGGCGGTGGTGGTCTCGGCCATGGCCGGCGAGACCAACAAGATGGTCGGCTGGATCAACGCCATCTCCCCCCTGCATGACGCTCGGGAATACGACACCGTGGTGGCGGCGGGCGAGCAGATCACCGCCGGCCTTCTCGCCGTGTCGCTGGGGGCCATCGGCGTGTCGGCGCGGTCGTGGATGGGCTGGCAGATACCGATCCAGACCTCATCCATGCACGGCTCGGCCCGCATCGAGGACATCCCGGCCGATCTGCTCAACCAGCGCATGGCCCAGGGGCAGGTGGCGGTCATCGCCGGCTTCCAGGGCATCGCCAAGGACAACCGCGTCTCGACGCTGGGCCGCGGCGGGTCCGACACCAGCGCCGTCGCCATCGCCGCCGCCATCCAGGCGGACCGCTGCGACATCTACACCGACGTCGACGGCGTCTACACCACCGATCCCCGCATCGTGGCCAAGGCCCGGCGCATGGAGAAGATCGCCTTCGAGGAGATGCTCGAGATGGCCTCTCTGGGCGCCAAGGTGCTTCAGACGCGCTCGGTGGAAATTGCTATGCAACATCGCGTGCCCGTCCGGGTCCTGTCGACCTTCGACCCCGACGCCGGCGGCACGCTTCTGTGCGACGAGGAAGACATCGTGGAAAAGAAACCGGTCACCGGCATCGCCTATTCGCGCGACGAAGCGAAGATTTCGCTGATGAAGATTCCGGATCGTCCGGGCATCGCGGCCG
>JBJKRM010000044.1:0-7418 GCA_046704685.1 Rhizomicrobium sp. | reverse complement strand
CAAGCGTGCCCCGCAGGAAGGGTTTGTGCCGGCCATGCTGCGCCAGGCGGCGGAAGAGGCCGGTGCGGCCGATGATCTGCCGCGCTTGTTCCCTGAAGGCGTGCTGTCGCTGCTCGAATGCTGGTCGCAGCGCGTCGATGCCGGGATGGAGACGCGCCTTGCCGCCATGAATTTGCCGGCGATGCCGGTCCGCCAGCGCATCCGCACCGCCGTCCTGACGCGGCTTGCGATTCTGAAACCGAATAAAGAGGCGGCGCGGCGGGCATCGGCCTGGTTCGGCCTTCCGCCCAATACGCCGTTCGGCGCCAGGCTGGTCTGCCAAACCGTGGATCTGATGTGGCGCGCCGCCGGCGACACCTCCACCGATTTCAACTTCTACACCAAACGCACCATTCTCGGCGGCGTCTACACCGGCACGCTGCTGCGCTGGTTCACCGATAGGACGGCGGACGAAAGCGAGACGAAGGCGTTCCTCGACGCCCGTATCGACAACGTCATGCAATACGAAAAGCTGAAGGGGCGGGTTCGCGAGCAGTGCAAAACGGGGCTCTCGCACCTTTCCGGCCTGCTGCGTTCCGCGCGCGGCATTTGACCAGCGGCATCGGATGAAGACAGGGGGAGCGGGCGCGCCTATGCTGGTTGCTGTCACCGGTGTCATCAATGCGAAGCAGACGATGCTGTCTCAATCCAAGGTATTTCCCTACGCCGACGGGGCGGTGCGCAAATTCGCCAATGGCGGCGAGTCGCATGATCTCGTCATCGGCACTCTGAAGACCGGCGAAGCGGTGCGCGTGCACGAATCGGTGCAGCCGGAGGGCGCGGTGCCCAATCCCGCTCATGCCGTCGACCATTCGGAGTTCATCGTCGTGCTCGCCGGCACGCTCGAATTCCGCCACGACGGCAAAGCCGAGACGGCTGGGCCTGGCGACGTGATCTATGTCGCCGACGGCACCGACCACCAAGTGTGCAATGCCGGCAAAAGCGAGGTTCGCTATGCCGTCATCTCGATCGCCGGCGATATCGGGCAGTGAACGGTCGCCGGAATTCGGAACGCTGTTTATTCCGGGTCTTCGGGCACCGAATCGCTCTGCTTCTGCCGCCACGCGGCGAAGCGCTTGGCCAGGGCGGCATCGGACAGGGCCAGGATCTGGGCCGCATGCAGGGCCGCATTCTTGGCGCCCGGCTCGCCGATTGAGAAGGTCGCCACCGAGATGCCGCCCGGCATCTGGACCATCGACAACAGGCTGTCGAGGCCCTTCAGGGACTTCGATTCCATTGGCACGCCCAGCACGGGCAGGGTCGTCAGCGCGGCGGCGACGCCGGCCAGATGGGCTGCGCCGCCTGCGGCGGCAATGATCACCTTGATGCCGCGCTCGGCGGCCGTGGTCACATACTGGTGCACACGGTCGGGCGTGCGATGGGCCGACGCGACCTTTGCTTCGTAAGTGATTCCAAGCTCATCCAGGACGGCCGTCGCCTTTTTGAGGCAGGGCCAATCCGACTTGCTTCCCATGATCAATCCAACCTGCGGCATACTTCGTCTACTCCGAATCGGGGTGGGGATGCGGGCCTTATAAGGACTCTAAAAACGCCGGGAAAGCGCCTGCCATCGGGGCATTAACCTTTTGTTGATGATGTTCAGCAAAATGTTAACACGGAGGCTGGCATGAAGACTGAGAAGACCACCGCTCTGTCGAGCGTTCGCGCCGTGGGCGCAGCCGCTTATGCCCGTCAGGCCAAGGCAACCGTGCCGGCTCAGGCGCCGGCGCCCGCCAGCGCCACGGCCAGCGTTTTGGGCATACCGGAAGCCGAATTCACCCCGCGGGTGCGCGACGCCATCATGACCTTGATGGGCGAGGTCGACAGCCTGCGCCGCGAGTTGCAGCAAACCCGCGAACGCCTCGATGAGGTCGAGCGGAGCGCCGACCAGGACCAGCTCCTGCCGCTATTCAACCGGCGCGCCTTTGTCGGCGAGCTGACCCGCTACATCGCCTTCGCCGAGCGCTATGGCACACCGGCGACCCTGCTCTATTTCGATCTCGACGGGTTCAAGCAGGTCAACGACACCTATGGCCATGCGGCCGGCGACGCGGTGCTGACCCACTTCGCCGAGACGCTGCTCAGCCAGACGCGCGACAGCGATGTGGTCGGGCGTTTGGGCGGCGATGAATTCGGGGTTTTGTTGGCGCACGCCAATGTTGCGCAGGGCCGCAGAAAAGCCGATGTGCTGGCCAAGGCGCTCAAAGCCCGGCCCACGTCGTGGCAGGGTAAGCCGATCCCCATCGCCTTTTCCTACGGCACGTTCGAGCTGAAGGGCGGTGACACCGCCGACCTCGCCATCGCGCGCGCCGATGAGGCGATGTATGCGCAGAAGCGCGCCATGCGCTGATGTTCAGGCGATGATGTCGGGCAGCAGCTGGTTCTCGATCTTGGCGATCTGATCCTTCAGCTGAAGCTTCTTCTTCTTCAACCGGGTGAGCTGCATGATGTCGTGCGTGCCCATCATCGCCAGGATCGCAGCATCCAGGTCGCGATGCTCCTGTGTCAATTCCGCAAGCTTGGCGCGCAGTGCCACTTGTTCGGGGGCCGTGACTTCGCTGGTCATCTCATGCCTTGCGGGGCGGGCCGCCCCAGCGTTTTGCCTTCTGCCAATTATAACCGAAACAGTCGAGAATCCGTCCTACGAAGTGATCCACCAGGTCTTCAAGACTGTGCGGCGCCGCATAGAAGGCGGGCACTGGCGGCAGAATGATGGCGCCCATCTCGGTGAGGGCGGTCATGGTCCGCAGGTGGCCGAGATGTAGGGGCGTTTCCCGCACCGCCAGAACCAGCCGGCGGCGTTCCTTCAGGGCCACGTCGGCGGCGCGGGTCAGCAGCGAGGAGGTCACGCCGCTGGCGATTTCGCTCATGCTGCGAACCGAGCAGGGGGCGATCACCATGCCCTGTGTCGGGAAACTGCCCGAGGCGATGGCGGCGCCAATATCGGCCGGTTGATAGTGGAAATCGGCCTTGGCGAGTACGGATTTGAGGCTGAAGGAGGTCTCCAGCCCAATGGTCATCTGGGCGGGCTTGCTGATGATGACATGGGACTCGATGCCGAGTTCCTTGAGTGCGTCCAAAAGTCGGATGCCGTAGACCACTCCGGAGGCCCCCGAGATTCCGACCACAAGGCGGTCCCGAGTCGTTGTTTTTCCCGCATTTTTTCCCATTCCCTTCCTTTACAGGTCATAAGGGATGGGTGGAAGAGGCTCGTGACAGAACCAAGACTTGGTGCTTTACTTTATTCACCCATAAGAACGAGGTGCGTGAATGGCACTGCAAGGGCATATCCACGAGTTGTCCGAAAAGCATAAGAAACTTGAAGAGCTTATCGAAGACGAGATGGGGCATCCGGATTGGAATGAGTACCGGGTAGCCGCCCTGAAAAAGCAGAAACTTCGAATAAAAGACGAGTTGGAACGCCTGCGAAGCGACGTTCACTAGCAAGGTTCATCCCTCCCCCGACTGACCCGTGCCGGGCGCGCATTGTTTTGCGCTCTGTGCAGGCCTTCGTACGCTCGTATCCGGTCGGATCAGGGCGAAGGGCGCGCCCGCCAGCAGCATGAAAAGCGCGGCGGCGGCGAATGCCGCACCCGGGAAATAGACCGGCGCGCGGGGTCCGGAGAACCAGGCAAACAGATTGCCGAGCAAGAGCGGCGCGAAGACGGATGTCTGGCGGCCGAAACTTGGCAATGCTGTCTGTGCAGAATCTCAGGCGGTGACGGCGCGCGCCTCGTACCACTGCTTCGAACGGTTCACGATCGCCACCACCGACAGCATCACGGGCACTTCGATCAGCACGCCAACCACGGTCGCCAGCGCGGCGCCGGACTGGAAGCCGAACAGGCTGATGGCGGCGGCCACTGCCAGTTCGAAGAAATTGGAGGCCCCGATCAAGGAGGACGGGCCGGCGACGCAGTGCTTCTCGCCGCTCCAGCGGTTGAGCAGATAGGCCAGCCCGGCATTGAAATAGACCTGGATGAGGATCGGCACCGCGATCAAGGCGATGACCATTGGCTGTTGTATGATCTGCCGGCCTTGGAAGCCGAACAGCAGCACCAGGGTGGCCAGCAAGGCGATGAGCGAAACCGGTGAGAACAGATGCAGGAAGCGTGTCAGCGCCGGCTGGCCGCCGGACGCCAGCAGGGCGCGCCGCATCAGTTGGGCGATGATCACCGGAATGACGATGTAGAGCACCACCGACAGCACCAGCGTGTCCCACGGCACCGTGATGGCGGACAGACCCAGCAGCAATCCGACGATGCGGGCGAAGGCGACCACCATGATGAGGTCGTTGAGGGCGACTTGCGTCAGCGTGAAGTGCGGCTCGCCTTTGGAGAGGTTCGACCACACGAACACCATGGCGGTGCAGGGCGCGGCGGCCAACAGGATCAGCCCGGCGATGTAGCTGTCGATCTGCGCGGGCGGCAGCAGCGGGCGGAACAGCCAGCCGATGAACAGCCAGCCCAGCGCCGCCATGGAGAACGGCTTCACCGCCCAGTTGATGAACAGCGTGACGCCGATGCCGCGCCAGTGCTGCCCCACTTCCTTCAGCGCCGCGAAGTCGATCTTCAGCAGCATCGGCACGATCATCAGCCAGATCAGGATGGCGACGGGCAGGTTGACGCGCGCGATTTGAAGATCGCCGATGAAATGGAACGTGCCGGGCACCAGCTCGCCGAGGCCAACGCCCGCCACGATGCATAGGCCGACCCAAAGGCTGAGATAGCGTTCAAAAGTGGACATGATTTTCAGAATCCTAGGCTGCGGGACATCAGAACGGCGTCGGTCGGGCACAGGCTCTTGGCTTGCCGTGTGTCGAGGATGGACGTGGGGGCGTCCTCGCGCGCACGCCGCTTGAAACCGGTCTTTTCGAAGAAGTCATGCGCCGTGGTGGTGAGCAGCCATGCCGTCCGGGCGCCTCTGCGGAAGGCGCGGTAATTCAGCAGCGGCAGCAGATTGCGGCCGACGCGCTTGCCGCGCCCGTCGGGCAACACCACGATCGAGCGCAGCAAAGCGTCCTTGCCGCACAGCTCATATCCGCCGAAGCCGAGCAGCGCTCCGCTCAGGCTGTGATAGGAAAAGAACGTGCGGTTCGCCTCCTCCAGATCGTCGACGGTAAGATCGGCCCTCCGCAGCGCGCCGATGAAAGCGGGATCGCGACCGTCTGCCGGTTGGTCGCGCAGCACCGGTGCGCCGTCCTCTTTGAAGGCGTCGGTTGACGGTATGTGCGGCAGTATATCCAGCACGACATCCGACGGCCGGCACAGCGCCACGCCGGTCTCGGTCACCACGATGGGGCGGTTGATGAGGATGGGTTGGCTGACCATAGCCTCGATCAGGGCATGATCATCGGCTCCATCCAGTCCCAGCTCGGCATAGGGTGTGCCTTTCTTCCGCACCACGTCGCGCGGCGTAAGTTCGGCTTCGGCAATCAGCGAGCGCAGTTTGTCGCGTGTCGGCGGCGCTTCGAGATATTCGATCACCTGGGGATCGATGCCGAAGTGGCGGATCAGCGCCAGCGTGTTGCGCGACGTGCCGCATTTGGGGTTGTGGTAGATGGTGGCGCGGCTCATGACTTGGTGGTTCCTTCGGACCGGCCGATCTGCGCAAGCTCGTGCTTCAAAGCGATCCGGTCGAGTTTGGCCAGCGGCAGCGCCGTGAAGGCCGCGATCCTGTTCTTGAGATAGCGGAATGCGGTCACGAAGGCCGTCTCCCGTTCCATCTCGCTGCCGGTCACGGCCGCCGGATCCTCGATACCCCAATGAGCGGAGACTGGTTGGCCCGGCCAGACCGGGCAGACTTCGCCGGCGGCGTTGTCACAGACGGTGAAGACGAAATCCATCGCCGGCGCGCCGGGGACCGCGAACTCGTCCCAGCTCTTCGAGCGTGCGCCGTCTGCGGGATAGCCCATATCCTCCAAGGTCTTCAGCGCCAATGGATGGACCTCGCCTTTGGGATGGCTGCCGGCCGAGAAGGCGCGGAAACGCCCCGCCCCATCCTTGTTCAGGATGCTCTCGGCCATGACCGATCGCGCCGAATTGCCGGTGCAGAGGAAGAGGACGTTGAAGATTCCGTCAGTCATGCTTGTCTCCGCAGCAGGTGGGCTCGCAGCAGCTGCCAGGCTTGATGGCGCGGATGAAGGCACTGATGACTTTGCCCTCCGCATGGGACACCAGGGCCATTTGGCTCGGGGTCAGGCCCATGTCCTTGAACCATTCCTTGGCATCCTCGACCGTGTAGGTGTGGGTGGGCTCGATGGCGATATTAATGAAGCCGGCCGCCTTGAGCTTGTCCTCGTATTCCTTGTCGCCGAGCGAGCCGGACAGGCATCCGGCCCATAGCGCCATGTCCTGGCGCAGTTCGTCGGGGATGGTGCCGATGGCGACGGTGTCCGAAACGGCAAACCGCCCCCCTGGCTTCAAGACGCGGAACGCTTCGCGCAGCACTTTGTCCTTGTCGCCCGACAAGTTGATCACGCAGTTGGAGATGACGACGTCGACGCTGGCGTCAGGCAGAGGAATGGCTTCGATCTCGCCTTTGAGGAATTCGACGTTGTTAAGGCCCGACTTCGCCTTGTTTTCGTTGGCCAGCGCCAGCATCTCGTCGGTCATGTCGAGGCCATAGGCCTTGCCGGTGGGGCCGACGCGCCGCGCCGACAACAGGACGTCGATGCCACCGCCCGATCCGAGGTCGAGAACGGTCTCGCCCGGCTTCAATTCCGCCAGAGCGGTGGGATTGCCGCAGCCGAGCGAGGCCAGAACCGCCTTTTCGGGCAGCTCGCTGGTCTCAACCTGCTCGTAGAACTCGACTTTCACATCCTTGCTGCAGCAGCCGTGTTGGGCGTTGCTGCTGTTCGAATAACGCCCGGCCTCGGCGCGCTTGGCGGCCTCGGCGTATTTTGTGCGGACGGTTTTCTTCACATCGCTCATGATCCGATTCCTTCGCAACAGGTGATTTTCTGGGGCTCGACGACCTGATTGCGCGTGCAGCATTCGGCGTAAAGGAACGCCAGCAGTTCTTGCAGGGCCTCGTGGTTGGCGGCGTAGCGCAGGAACACGCCTTCGCGGCGCACCGTCACCAGGCCTTCGTTCTTCAGCTTGTCGAGATGGTGGGAAAGCGTCGAGTTGGGGATGGCGAGCTCTGAGCCGATCTCGCCGACCACCATGCCGTGCGGATGGGCCGAGAGCAGCAGGCGCACGATGCGCAATCGCGGCTCTGTCCCCATGGCCGACAGCATGTCGGCAAAACGGACGAGCTGGGCTTGATCGTCGGCCGCCATGGCGCCCTCCAAATTTCTATATTTCCACACTTATCGAAATATAGGTTGAAGTCAAGAGACACGCGATTGGCCGCCGGCTTGCTGCAAAGCCCGGGCC
>JBJKRM010000043.1:0-6771 GCA_046704685.1 Rhizomicrobium sp. | reverse complement strand
CGCCACTCCTGCAGCACGCGCACGCCGTCCATCTTGGGCAGGCCGAGATCGAGGATCACCGCATCATAGGGCTCGGTATCGCCCAGGAAGTGCCCCTCCTCGCCATCGGTCGCCGAATCGACGACATAACCGGCATCGGTCAGCGCCTTGCGCAACAACCTCTGCAGATCCGCATCGTCTTCTACGAACAGAATTCGCATCGCTCCTCATCCACCATGCCCGCGACCACGACCACCGCGGTCATGGTCACCGCGACTGCCGCCACCCCGGTTCCAATCTTGTCCACCGCTACGTCCGTCGTCACGACCGCGCCCACGGTTGCCGTTATTGCCATTCCAGCCGCTACCGTTCCAACTGCCACCGTTCCCGTTGCGCCGGTCGTCCCGCCAATTGTGCCGGTCGCGCCGGTCATCCCGATCACGCATGTCGTCCCGGTCATCACGGCGATACCGGTTGGACGACGTCGATCGCGGTGTTCCGCCGATCACCTGCCCGTTTCGCGCATCCACTGTCAGCCAGACAATGCGGCCGTCAGGCATCATCCACTTGATGCGATAGGTTAAACGGCCATCGGGCGCCATGAAGGGGCCTTCGGCATCATAGAATGTCCCCGGCACCGTGCGGCTGATCTGGGGAAGAATACGATCCAAGCCGCCGCGCCGGCCCTGCGCCAGGGCCGGAGACGCGAGCGCAACCATCATCACAAACGACCATATATAACGCGCGCGCATGCTCTCTCTTAGGCCCCTGCAGATGAACCCCTTATGAACGCCCCATCCACGGCCCGTTCAGCCGCCCCATTCTAGTCTCTCCATCATCGATTTGGCGGAGAAAATTTCCTCCGTCCATCAACAGGGGGCCAAGAGCCCGGAATGGAGAGACCAATGAGGATCAAGCAGCTTCTCTTGACGGCAACCGCCGCCGCTATCCTGACCACCACCGGCGCCATGGCCCGCGATTACAATCGCGACCACCGGCCCAATCAAAGCTGGACCCAGCGCCACGATAACAATGGTTACCGCGATCGCAACGTCCGCGGCCATGACCGCTACTGGCGGGAAGGCTACCGCGGCTTCGCGCACCGCGACCTCTATCACCGTTCCTTGCGGGCGCACCACTATTATCGCTGGGACGGCGATCCCTACTGGCTCCATGGCCGTTTTGTGATCCGTTCCTATGACCGCTTCGGCCGGCCGGTGTTCGTGGAACTAAACCCTTATACGGGCTCCGTTGTCGGCGTGATCCGCCTCTAAACGGTTGCACAGCTTGGGCCGGACGGTTCGCAGTTAGCCCCTCCCTGTAGGACCGTCCGGCGATCAAGCGAAGGCCCGTGGAGCTTCCCTCCACGGGCCTTCGGTGTTTCAACCCAACCGCTGCAAAGAGTGCTACAACTTCGCCGCCGGCGATTCAGCCGGCGTGGGCCGGCTGCGCGGGAGCCGACCGGGGAGGAAATCATGCAAACTCGCAGAATGCTTTTCGCATATGCGGCAAGCGCCGCCTTGTTGACTTTTGCACCAGCAGTGGCCGCACCGCAGCACGGCAAAAGAGACAAGCACGACAACCGGGACCAACACGGCGACCGGAACCAGCAAGACAACCGAGGCCAGCACGGCAATCAAGGCTGGCAAGGCAGCCATCGCGACTGGCGCGACGATCGCGGCAACTGGCATCGCGACCACGACCGCTACTGGCGCAGCGAGTATCGCAACCGGCGCTTCGTCGGCCGCGACCACATCTTCATGGAACTTCGCCGCCGCCACTACACCCGCTTTGTCGGCGATCCCTACTGGTTCCAGGGACGCTATGTGGTGAGGGCTTATGACCGCTTCGGACGCGTGGTATTTGTCGAGGTCAATCCCTATACCGGCGCCTTCATCGGCGTGATCCGCTTCTGAGTTCCTGAATTGTTGACAGAAGGCCTGCGTCCCGCGCGCGGGCCTTCGGCGTTTCAGCGGATTTTCCGGGGCGCCCGGTCACCGAACCACCAGACGATCGCCGTCACCGCGGCGAACACCAGACTGTCGGAGATCGCGCTGCGCGCCGCATCACCGGCCGGCACTGCGAAAAATGCAGCACAGAGGAAGCCACCCAGGCCAAGGGTAAGCGCCGGTCGAACCATGGCGCGAACCGCATTGACCCAGGCATAGCTGGCACCGATGGCGGTTTCCGATTTGAGACTTTCGGCGAGACCGCTCCACGAACCGGAGGCGGCGGTGACCGCCAGCTCCTGCTCGGTCTCGGCGGCGCGCGCCTTCATCTGCAGATCGAGAAGGCGTTCCTCGTGGCTCCATTCCTCCTTCTTCTGGGCGAAGGTCTGGCGCGATTCAAAAAGGCCGATCACTTTGGCGGCGACATTGCCGAGGAGACCGAAGAGGCCGCCGCCGAGGGCGGAATCGAAGAGAGAAGAGAGGTCCATGCCGATTTGCTCCTTGTTCCATAGAACCACTGCGCGGGACACGCCCGCGTATCGAGATGAAGAAAGCTCAGGCCGAAGCCGAAGCCAGTGAAGCCTGAAGCGCTGGCTGCCGTTGCCAGAGCGAGCCGGTCGTGGCCGGTGAGCGCGATGTCGAAGGCCAACCGCTTGTGCAGCGACAGCGGCGCGCCGCCGACGCGGGCATTGTGCAAGGCGCAGCGATGGCCCGAGGTGATGACCAGCGGCGCGCCGACGGCGCGGCGCAGCCGTTCGAGGGCGTCGAGGGCTTCCGGCCAGATGACGATCTCGCCGCAACAACGGCAGGCGATCTCGGCGGCGGAGAAATGGGGCCAACGCCTCCCATCCCACACGGCGGCTGATTTGTCCGGCTTCGTCATGAGACCGAATGCCCCCAGAAATGGGACTGGTCGGCTTTGATGTAGCCGTCATTGGTGGTGAAGGTGACCCGCACATCGATGACGTCGCCCGCCGCGAGGGCGGTGAGGGCGCTGAGATTGTAGGTCGTCACATCATCCACCGGCGCGCCGGACACCGCGCGGCCGCGGCCCAGCTCCGTGCCGTTCTTGTAGAAGGCCACGACCACCTTGGCGGGCACCGCGGCATTGGCGCGGAAGCACAGCGAGAAGCCGAAGGCATAAAGGCCGGCAGCCGGTGCGGTGAAGGTGTTGGCCGACGGCGAGAAGGCTCCCGCATCATTGAAGTCGTCGTTGTTGAACTGAACCTTGGTCGCGGTGCCGGCGGCGATGTAATTGTCGAAATTGGTGTAAGCCGAGAAACTGACAGGCCCCGCTACCGCATCCGTCCAGCCCGCCGGCGTAAAGACGATGAGCTTGGCCGCAACGGCGTCATAAGCCCTGAGACCATGGAACGGGGTGTGAAAGCGCCAGGCACCGTCGAGGCAGACGGCGATCTTGCCGGCATAACCGCTCCAGGCGCCAGCCGGCGCACTGCCGATCAGATAGGCATCGCCGTCGGCAGGATTGGACGGCGGCGTATCGACGTCACGGCCAAGCAGATAAAGATCGACCAGCATGTCGATCTGGGCCAAGGCCTCGTTCCAGGTGACGGCATTCAGTTCCTGCAACGACACGAGCTGCGCCAAGCGAAGGCGCGGAGTTTCATCGGACATGGAGAGATTCCGTCTTGGGCCGTCCGCGACCGATCACGGACGAGCGTTGAAAGACACGGACCGTCAGCGGATCGGGCAATCCCGACGGGAAATCGGCTACCTGCTGGGCGGCGGTGTAGAGTTGCGCATGCTGCGGCACGGCGCAGAAGCTTCGCACCACCGCGCCGTTGGACAGGATTTCGAGATCATAGGAGTCCGGATCGCTGCGCGGGGTTTCCGCCAGCAGGATCTGGGCAGCGGCGGGCGAACGGTCGCGACGCAGCCAGGAAATCGTCAAGTCGCCGTTCGGCTCCCAGGCATGGCGCACATGGCATGGCGCCGGCGGGATCAGGCCGGCAGCGGAGAAACTGCGTTCCACGGTCTGGAAGGCCGGATCGGCCAAGGGCTTGCCGGCCGGCCCATATATATAAGTGTGGGGCAGACGGACCTCGGCGGCGGACAGCTTGAGCGGAACGAGGGCCTGGTTGAGCCGCACCACGCGGGCACCGGCCGGCAATGGACTGCGCATCGCCGGCTCGCTGCCGCAGCGCCCGCGCAGCAGCCGGGTCAGCCGCCATTCGCCGGGCGCGATCAGTTCGGCATTGGCGAATTGCACGATCTCCCATTCGCCCTCCGCGTTCTGCAACGCCAGAGCATTGGCGCCAGCAAACAGCGCAATATCCTCGGCCGACGAGAGCGTGCCGCTGATCAGCTTGATGGCGAGGCTGTTTCCCCGGTCCCAGCGGTCGACAGGACCGGACCAGAAATCCTCGATGGTCTCGCCTAGCGACGCGGGGGTGGTGAGGCTCGCCGCCAGCGCGGAGTCCTTGTAGACCTGCACCGTGCCCGGCCAGGGATCGGCATAGGCCGCAATCAGCGGTGAATTGGCATCCTGTGACTCGGTGACAAGCGGCAGATCGAGAAACACCAGCAAGGCCCGACCGGTCTGGCGCAACGCCGCCGTCGGACGGATGGAGCGGTCCGTACCGATCAATGGATCGTAGAGCGACGGATCGGTGGCGGCGGATTCCATCTGTCGCGCCACGCCATCATCAATGGCGCTGAGGCGCAGACGGCGGAGGCGCCCGCCTGCCGACAGCAGCACCTCGTCGGTGGGATCAAGCGCCAGGCGCGATGGCGGCAGAGCAAAAACGCCATGCTCGCGCATGGTCCAGGCGTCCTGCAGCAGACGGTCGCCGATCCCGGCAGCCTCCGCCGGCGACAGCACCAGCGGCAGCGACGAGGTGGCGGTGCGATCCGAACCGGTGACGAGGCGACGGGATTCCGCCAGGCCCTGCCGGTAATCGGTGGCGTCGAAATAAGCCACCCGCGAGACGCCGGGCAGATCGGCATCCTGCATCCGCTCGAAGCTGAAGCCGAACCCCTCATCAGAGAGCACCAGATCGTCTTCGCCGATGGCAACCGGAACGGCACTGCCGCGCATCACAAAACGGATGGCACCTTCGCTTTCCACCGCATCGAAGGCGTAGGCCGTCATCAGCGGCGCCAGCGCATCGCGCAGGCTCATGGTGTCGGTGATGGCATAGCCGGTGACAAGGCCGCGCAATCCCGCCACGTCGCACGGTGCCGCCCCAGCGGTGATCGCGGAGACCAGTTCGGGCAGCGGCACATCGCCGAGGCGGCCGTTCAGCCAATGGCCGGTGGCGTAATTGGCGCCGTCGCCCCAAACATCGTCGCGCAACGGGAAGAAGGGAAAGGGCCGCGCATCCCAGCACCAGACGGCGAGATGATCGAGATCCAGCATCGGCGCGCCGGTGAGCGACGACAACGGATTGTTCGCCGGATCGTTCCAGAAGGCGAGATGGGCTTCGAGGAAGCAGCGCTGCATGAGATCGTCGCGAGCACCGTTGGAAAAATACGGGAAGACGCTCTCGCTCGATTTGGGATCGTGGAACACATTCGGCTGGTTGGTGCCTTTGTCGACGGCCGGGCAGCCGAGTTCGGTGAAGCGGATGGGTTTGGACTGCGGCACCCAGGCGGTGGGCGTCGGGTTTTCGCTGCCGTCCGGCCTTTCATAGTGCGGGTTCGACCACCAGCTCCACAGATCCTTGATGCGCCACACCCAGGGCTTGCCGAGACCGTCGGTGATCGGCGTGCGCAGCTGCGCGGCGCGATCGGAGGACGTCGCGTAGTACCAGTCGAAGCCTTCGCCGCCACCGATATTGCCCGCGAGATATTCGGGATCGTAGATCGAGGCGAAAGCAGCGGCATCGCTGTGGCCGGTGCCATCGCGCCAATCCGACAGCGGCATGTAATTGTCGATGCCGATGAAATCGATGGCGGCATCCGACCACAAGGCATCGAGCGGATAACGCAAAGCCCCGCCGCCGAGATCGTGGCAACTGTATTCGGACCAATCGGCGGCATAAGCGATCTTGCTATTCGGCAGAATGGTGCGGACATCGGCCGCCAACTGCCGCAGCGCGGCGACTGCCGGATTGGTGGCGGCGTCGCCGCGGGACCGGGTGAGCGCCACCAGCTCCGATCCGATGAGCAAGGCTTCGACACCACCGGCGTCGGCGCAGAGCTGGGCGTAATGCAGCACCATGCGGCGATACCCCCAGATGGCGTTGAAGAAGGCATTAATCTGGGACGCCGCCGCCGCAGTCTGATCGACGCTGCCGGCATAGCCCGGCGCCGGTGACGGCGTGATGCGGCCGCGCCAGGGATGCGCCGGCTGGCCGCTTACCGCGGCGTTGTCGGTGTAGGGATTGGGCAAGCTGTTGTCCGCCGGAATGTCGAGAAAGACGAAGGGATAGAAGGTGACATCGAGACCGCGGTTCTTGAGGTCGATGATGGCGGCCTTGACGCCATCGTCGGCGGGCGTGCCGCCATAGGCGGGCCGATCATCGGTGCGGCTCACCACATGGGCGTCCAGCCGATCAATGCCGGCCACACTCCAGACATCGGGATAGGTGGCGCGGATGCTTTCCTCGACGCCGGGCTTGATGGCGATCGATCCGGCGCGCAGATCGTCACCGAACCAGCCCACCACCAGCGACACCGATTTGAGATTCGGCGCCAGCGCCTGCAACTCATCGAGCGAGGCGGTGAAATCGGAGACACCGGCGGCGTTGTGGGTATTGAGTGCCGCGGTGGTGCCGGCGCCGTCGTCCTCGCTGACCGCTTCGGGCGCATAAACGAATTCACCCGCGCCGGGGATGAGCGCGACAGCGGTGAGGCGGTTCTCCAGCGCGTTCGGATTGGC
>JBJKRM010000042.1:0-3256 GCA_046704685.1 Rhizomicrobium sp. | reverse complement strand
CAGGAAACCACCCGCGTCCTCACCGAAGCGGCGGTGCAGGGCAAGGTCGATACCCTGGAAGGCCTCAAGGAGAACGTCATTGTCGGCCGTCTCATTCCGGCCGGCACCGGCGGTGCCATCGCGCGCCTGCGCCATGTGGCGACGGAACGCGACCGTGTCATCCAGGAGGAACAGGCCAAGGGTGCTCCGCCGCAGCTCGAAGGACCTGCGCCGACGCCTCCGACACCTCCGACGCCGCCCGACGCGCCGCCTCAAGCGGCCGAATAGGGTTGCTACAAGCACAATGGGAAGGGCCGGTCGTCGACCGGCCCTTTTTCATTGCCTATGCGGACAGGATCAGATTGCCCGGGTCAGCCGTAGCCCGATGCGCCAGCGCTCGGCGTCGGTGGTGTAACCGCCCGCTGTGTTGTTGCCGGAAGACCAGGGCATCTGCGCCTGCACGCCGAAGGTCAGCACACCCGCAGCACATTCGTATTCGATCGTGGGGCCCAGAAAAAACGTGTTGGTCAGGGCGCGGAAGTGTCCGTCGCTCAACAGATTGTCGAAGGCAAACGTGTTGCCCAGTTCCAGCGCGACGGTCCAGTTGTGGCCGATCGCATGAGCAAGGCCATAATTGAAGGCAATGCCGCTGGAGCCGGTCCAGTGGCCGGTGTCGTCCTTGTCCCAGTCGTCCTCGAAGGCGATGTTGAGGACGTTCTCGAAGCCCCAAAGATACTTTTCCAGCAACAAGCGAACGGCGACGCCGCGGGAGCGGGCGTTGAAGGCCGGGTCGACGGCGAGGGCGATGCCGATCGGGCTCTGATGGGTGGGGGCGAGGATATAGATCGCTTCCGCCGCCAGTCCGGGCAGGCTTTCCACGATTGCGGGTTGGCCGGGCGGGTGTGTCCGGCTCCAGTTGTAGACCATGGTCAGCGCCAGTTGCAGGCGGTCGGTGAGGCCGTAGTCGAACTCGGTCTGGGATTCAAAGGCGTTGAACGACGCCCCGGTCTGGCCGCTGTTCCAATCAAGCCACTGCTGCAAGAGCGCCTCTTTGGTGCCCAGCACGGACACCGGATCGGTTCCTAGGAAGGGGGCGTCATCGGCTGTGGCTGAAACCATGGCTGCGACCGCCGTGACAGTGGCCAACGAAAGTTGACGAAAGATACTGCGCATCGGGCCCTTATTTGCGAATGAAACTCAGTTGCAAATAATGGAATTTACTGGCTGGATGGCGCCGTGCAACCCCCGAATCTCTCAGGCTAGGCGCCAGGAGTCTGCTGAAATTCGGATTTTTCAGGAATTCTGCGAGGTTTCATCGCCTTACGCATGTTGTCGCAGCCTGCATGACGCCATGCGTGAGCGCTGTCGAGGCGTTTCCGCGTCTCACGGTCGCCAGGCGCTTGCTCCGCACCTCCGGAAGGGTCGCTTAACCTTTTGTAAACACGGGGAATGAACCGGTTTCAGGAGACATCGTGATGAACAGCAAGAGTGGTGGCTGCGGCGGCCAAGACGGAAGCCCGGCCAGGGATGAAGGGAAGGCATTCGTATCCCTCCCAATCGTCGGCAATGATGTTTCTCCGCCACGCACCAGCGATGATCGATACATCGCGCAAGTTCCCGAAAATTCCGGCATTTCCGGCTATTGACACTCGACTCATCGCCGCCTATGTAGCGCCACCTTTCAGGGCAGGCCGTCCATACGGAAACGCTGCTGGAAAGCTAGTTCATAGCGTTGAAACGCGCGACTCAGGGCACCGCCCTCAGTCCTCCGCGCTGTGACCGAGGCAGGAGACTTCCTGCTTCGGTGTTTTGTTTCTTGCCGCGTGTGCGGCGCGCCGCGGGCTTGCCCGCAAAATTTGTCCGCGGGCTTGCCCGCAAAAGTTGCCCGCGGGCGTTGCCCGCAAAAGTAGGAAGCAGGAATGCCGACGATCAATCAGCTGATTGCGAAGCCCCGTCGCCCCAAGCCGAAGCGCAACAAGGTACCGGCGCTGCAGCACTGCCCGCAGAAGCGCGCCGTGTGCACCCGCGTCTACACCACGACGCCGAAGAAGCCGAACTCGGCTCTGCGCAAGGTGGCGAAGGTTCGCCTGACCAACGGCTACGAGGCCCTGACCTACATTCCCGGCGAAGGCCATAACCTGCAGGAGCACTCGGTGGTGCTGATCCGCGGCGGCCGCGTCAAGGACCTTCCGGGCGTCCGCTATCACATCATCCGCGGCGTGCTCGACACGCAGGGCGTCAAGGACCGCAAGCAGCGCCGTTCGCTCTACGGCGCCAAGCGTCCGAAGTAATCGAGGGAGACAGCCCATGGCCCGCCGCCGCCGCGCAGACCGCCGCGAAATCAATCCGGACGCCAAGTTTGGCGATCTGATCGTTGCCAAGTTCATGAACAGCCTGATGTACGACGGCAAGAAGTCCGCCGCCGAGCGCATCATGTATGGCGCCTTCGACGTCATCCAGCAGAAGACCAAGCAGGATCCGCTGGCGGTGTTCCATGAGGCGCTGCGCAACGTCAGCCCGGCCTTGGAAGTGCGTTCCCGCCGTGTTGGTGGCGCCACCTATCAGGTTCCGGTGGAAGTCCGTCAGGACCGCTCGCGAGCGCTCGCCATCCGCTGGATCATCAACGCCTCTCGCGGCCGCAATGAGCCGACGATGACGGGCCGGCTCTCGGGGGAGATTTTGGACGCTGCGAATAACCGAGGGAGCGCAGTCAAGAAGCGCGAAGACACGCACAAGATGGCGGAAGCCAACCGCGCGTTCTCGCACTATCGCTGGTAAAGGACCGAACAGTGCCCCGAACGACCCCGCTCGAAAACAATCGCAACATCGGCATTGCCGCGCATATCGATGCCGGCAAGACGACGACGACCGAGCGTATCCTCTACTACACCGGCAAAAGCCATAAGATCGGCGAAGTCCACGATGGCGCCGCGACCATGGACTTCATGGAGCAGGAGCAGGAGCGCGGCATCACGATCACATCCGCTGCCACCACCTGCATGTGGCGCGATCATCGCATCAACTTCATCGACACGCCTGGCCACGTCGACTTCACCATCGAGGTGGAGCGATCGATGCGCGTGCTGGATGGCGCTGTGGCGGTGTTCGATGCTGTCGCCGGCGTCGAGCCGCAGTCGGAAACGGTGTGGCGTCAGGCCGACAAGTACCGCGTGCCGCGCATCTGCTTCGTCAACAAGATGGATCGCACCGGCGCGGATTTTCAGCGTTGCATCGACATGATGATCGACCGGCTGGGCACCCGTCCGATGGTGATCAC
>JBJKRM010000041.1:0-3816 GCA_046704685.1 Rhizomicrobium sp. | reverse complement strand
TTGTCCGTTGGGCACTGCCGAAGCGACCACACCATATCCCGAAGCATCGGTATAGCCCGTCTTCAGGCCGTCGGCGCCCGGAAGCTTGTTCAGCACAAAGTTCCGGTTTGGCTGCGTGATTGTCTTGCCCTGGTCTGTCACCGAGTAGGAGCGTTCGCTGAAGTAGTGATAGTACTGCGGATAATCGCGGATCAGGTGCCGGGCGAGCTTGGCCAAGTCAAAGGCGGACATCCGCTGGCCCGGAGGGTTTGGCAGTCCGTCCGGATTGACAAAATGCGATTGCGCAAGCCCGAGCTGCTTGGCGCGCTCGTTCATCATCTTGACGAAGCCGTCGACGGTCCCGCCAAGCCCTTGGGCTATGACGACACAGGCATCGTTTGCCGAAGCAACAATGATGCGTTGAACCAGATCGCCTATAGTGAGGTTGTCGCCGACCAGCACGAAGCCTTTCGAGCCTCCGGTCCGCCATGCCTTCGCCGATACCGGAAGCTTGGTCGTAAGCTTCAAGCGTCCATCCTTGAGACGCTGAAACACGAGCTCGAGGGTCATCAGCTTCGACATCGAAGCAGGCGGCTCCGGCGTGTAGCCGTCCTTCGACCAGAGAACCTGGCCGGTGGCGGCGTCCATGAGGACCGCGTGTTCAGCGCTGGTGCTCATAGACGCCAAGGCCGGTGTGCCGAGCGCACCGATAAAGGAGATGATGAGGAATAGAGCGCGCAATCGCAGCATGGAATGGCCTCCCGAGGCGAACTGAAAACGGTCTATTGATCGACGACGATCTGTGCGTCGCTGGCGCCTTTATTGAGCATCCTCGTCAGCGCCTGGTCAGCTTCATCGGTCGTCGTGAACGGACCCAGGCGCACTCTATAAAGGGTTTGCCCGTTCCGTTGAATGGTGGAAATTCTTACATCGGTGCCCATACGCGCCGCTAGCCTGGTGGCATTCGCATAGTTGCTGAATGCGCCGAGCTGAACGTAAAGCTGGGTTACGGGCGGCACGGGCTGGTTGGTAACCTGTCCGTTTGGTAATGCGCCTGGATCGGTGGTTGCCGGTGTGGTCGGCGGTGCCGTGGGCGCTGTCTGCGTCGGCGTAGATGGGGCCTGATTCGTCCCCGGTATGGCAGCAAGCTGTTCGGTCACAACTGCACCGGCGGGTGCGGCCTTCGCCGCGGTCGCCACGGTTTGCGGTGTTCCGGCTCCGAAGGGCTGAGGCTGTCCATTGGGCATGTCCGCCCTGGCAAGATACTGGACGCGCACGCGCGCGGTGCCCTTTTCATAAAAGCCCAACAATTTGGCGGCTCGTTCCGAAAGATCGATAATGCGCCCCTTGGCGAACGGACCACGATCGTTCACGCGGATTACCAGCGAGCGGCCATTCTCGAGATTGGTGACCCGCACGTTCACCGGTAGCGGCAGGGTACGATGGGCCCCCGTTAAATCCTTGGAGGTGAAAATCTCTCCGTCTGCCGTCAGATGGCCGTAGAAACCGGGACCATACCAGGAGGCAATACCAGTCTCGTCGTAGTCCGGTTGTTCATGTGGGTAATACCAGGTGCCGTCGATCTGATAGGGGTTGCCGACCCTGTAGACGCCGGCATTGGTAGGCACCGTCACATTTGGTTGTGACGGCGTCGAGGCGCACCCCGCCACTAGGGCGGCTAGGCCAATGCCGATCCAGGCTTTTCCCGCTAGTGTACGCATTCTGAGGAATCAGCCCCTTGATGAGCATATTCGTAAACGATGACGGGCTGTTACGAAAGGACCTTGACAAGGAGAAAGCGAACGCCAGAAGCGCCAAATCCATCGCACCGGTCGTCTTTGGAGCGCGTCTTGCGCGGACCGGCGTGCCCCGGTATCTGGTGCCGGCCGGACGGGTGGCAGAGCGGTTTAATGCATCGGTCTTGAAAACCGACGACCCTTCACGGGGTCCGGGGGTTCGAATCCCTCCCCGTCCGCCATCCATGAGGGCGGCTGCTACCGTAGCACGCGTGCTGGCTCGGCCTGATCTGTCATGTCTCGGACGCGATCCACGACCGGAATCAGGCCGCATTCAGCAGGGGTAATGAACAGCCCCAGACGCATAGCGATACGTCCTGCCCTTGTGCTGCTCGTCAGGCGGACCAGCGGAATAGACAGGATCGGGCCGGCAAGAAGCGGCACAAACCACCACAGCGTTCCCGGCACCCACACGTCAATTGCTACCGTTGCTGCGACACCGACAAGTGTGTGCGCCGCAAAGACGCGGAAAACCGTCGAGGTTGGCAGCCGGCGCTGTCCACGGAACTGAGCGCCCCACCCCTTGGTTTCACCGAGCACGATTCGCATGACAAAGGAGCTTTGCGACAACATCGAAATCGGCGCCAGCAGAGTGGAGAAAAGTGCCTCGAGCAGAACGCTCGACGTCGCCGAGCCCCCTCCCCCGTGTGCTTCGCGGCTGTCGGCATTGCCCAATACAAGCAGTAACCCGAAGAACTTCGGTCCGTAGAGTAAAACAATCATGGCGGCGATGAGGAGGACAAAATCGAAGGCGTGGGATGCACCCAAAGCCAGAACAGGGTATGGGCCTAGATAGATAACCGGTGCGATGTGAGGCTGAGCGGCCAAAACGAACACTGACACCACCAACATCACAAGCCAAAGCGGTGACGATACGTAAGACATGACGCCTGACAGGAAGTGTCCGCGGCTTTCGGCACGAAGGCCTTGCCCAAAGATCAGGCGCATGTGCTGCAGATTACCCTGGCACCAACGTCGATC
The DNA here is from genome assembly GCA_046704685.1 of Rhizomicrobium sp. Classification (GTDB taxonomy): domain Bacteria; phylum Pseudomonadota; class Alphaproteobacteria; order Micropepsales; family Micropepsaceae; genus Rhizomicrobium. Next base: position 1,060 of record JBJKRM010000041.1, on the reverse strand, counting down.
TCGGATCAGGTAGTCGATCAGTGTGGGCGGAGGTTCCTCATAACTTCCGGCGAGATCACTGACAAAGTGCAGCTGCCAACCGGCACGTCTGAGCAACGCGGCTTCGACGAAGTCGTGGCTCATAATCTCGCCACCGAGTGGCGCGCGGCCTTGGAGCTTCGGAAGGCCACAATGGTCCATGAATGGTTGTATACGAATGATAGCGTTGTGGCCCCAATAGTTGCCACCTGGGCCCTGAAGTAACGAGAGCCCGGCCGCGTAGAGAGGGCCATAAACGCTAGACGAAAACTGCTGAATGCGTGCAAACAGTGAATCCTGCCCGACAAGTTGCGGCGCAGCTTGGATGAGTGCCACCCTTGGATTGACGTCCATCAGCCTGACCAGCTCCGACAACGTTTCGCCCGTCATGAGGCTGTCGGCGTCCAGCACGACCATGTAATCGTAGAGTGCTCCCCAGTTTCGGCAGAACTCCGCGATGTTACCGGCTTTCTTGCCGCCGTTGTCCTCGCGATGGCGGTAGTAAATCGTTGGCCCTTTGCCGTCTTGCAGTCTTTGCCACAATGCGATTTCAGCTGCGATGTATTCCGGGTCGTTGCTATCACTCAGGATATAGAACTCGAACCGATCCACAGCGCTGCAGGACTGAATAGACTCGCAGATGGTTCGGATACCAAACCACAGCCGATGGGCATCTTCGTTGCGGATGGGGAAAAGCAGCGCCGTTCGGGAACGACTAACGCGCAGTCCTGGATCGCTGCCGGTCGATCGCCGAAGTGTGTTGTCGACGATTCCATACCAGCGTGCATATCCGCCAAACGAGGCGAGCCAGAACGATGCGGATATCCAACAGAACAGTGCGGAGACCAGAACCAAGTATGCCGCCTCAAGCCACGAAAGCCCGTCAATCCTCAAAACATACCACAGCAGGCTGGTCGCTGCGCCGGTCGTGCCCAGGACGAGACCGAGATAGAGCCACCGCAGAGCAAGCATACCGCCCTCGATCTGGGTTACGTTCTTCGCGGCGCTCGCATCGCGCGTAGCGCCTTCCAGTCGCTGAGCA
>JBJKRM010000040.1:0-5541 GCA_046704685.1 Rhizomicrobium sp. | reverse complement strand
CGGGGCTGATGTGGCGCTGGCCGAGGCCAATCTGCTGGCGGCTCACGCCAATCTCGATGCCGCGCGCGCGGGGTTCCTTCCCGTCATCGGGTTGAGCGCCAATGGCGGCTGGCAGAACAGCCTCATCGATGGGCTGATCAGCCCCGGCAATCTGGCCTGGAGCATTGGCACCCAGCTCGTCCAGACGATCTTCGACGGTGGCCGGCTCACGTCGCAGCGTGATCAGGCATTGGGTCGTGAAAAGGAGCTTGTCGCCAACTACCGGTCGTCGGTGCTGAATGCCTTGTCGGACACCGAGACTCAGCTCGGCAGCGTCGCCAGCTATAGCGAGCAGGAGCGGCTGACGACCGAGCAGGTCAAGAACGCCGCCGAGGCCTTCCGCATCACCGAGCTGCAATACCGTCAGGGCGTGGTGGACCTTCTGACGGTTCTGCAGGCCCAGCAGACCCTGTTCTCCTCTCAGGACACGCTGATTCAGATCAAGCTGGCACGGCTGCAGTCTGGTGTCGGCCTCTATCGCGCCTTGGGTGGCGGTTGGTCCGTTGCGACCGACAAGGATAAGGATCTGCGCAATACCTTCATTCCGGTGCCTGACTTTACCGATCTGCCGGTCGGTTTGCCGTTCTGAGTTCGGTTCTTTGCACCCCGTGTCGGCCCGCAGTGATGCGGGCCGATGCTTTTTTGGGCATCGCCTCCCGAAACAGCGTGCCGCCGTGCTGCCGTAGGGTCGGCTTTGTGGGGGTATGCGCAACAGACGCATGCATTTGCGCGTTCGTGTAGAGGCCTCTAGCTGGTCTCAATATGCCCCGCTAATTATGGTCCTGGGATGGGAAGATCGACACAGCCCGCTGATGGACGCCCGTGGTTCAATCTCGCACGGATCGGCGGCACGTTGCGGCTGACGGCCGGTGGCCCGTGGACGGTGCATCTGGCGTCTGTCGTCGACGGCGGCTTGCGTCGCATCGAGATAGCAGGCGTCAGCACGGCTGAAATCGATGGGCGTCAGATCGATGCGCTCGACTCCACCGGTGCCTGGCTCCTGGTGCGCACCAAGGCATTGCTGCAGCAGGCCGGTGTTCGGGTGACACACTTCGCCGTGCCGGAGGTTTATGCACCGCTGTTGCAGGTCATCGAGGCCGAGCATCATGTCAGTCCGGCCGAGGTGCAAGTCCGTGACACTTTGGGAGCCTTCCTCGATCGCGTCGGCCGCGCCACGCATGGTGTCCTGATCCTGGCCGTCGGCATTCTCGGCTATCTCGGCCGCGTCACCACCGAATGGTTCAAGACGCTGTATGCCCCGCAGCGGCATTTGCGCCTGACGGCGACGGTCCATCAGATCGATGAAGTCGGTATCAATGCCCTGCCGATCGTTGGGCTTTTGATGTTCCTGGTCGGTATCGTGCTCGCCTATCAAGGCGCCGATCAGCTCAAGCGGTTGGGTTTCGAGATCTACACCGTCAACGCTCTCGGTATCGGCGTCCTGCGCGAGCTAGGCGTCCTCATCACCGCCATCATCATTGCGGGACGCTCAGGCTCGGCCTTCACGGCGCAGATCGGCACCATGAAGGTGAACGAAGAGATCGATGCCATGCAGACGATGGGACTCAACGTTGACGACGCGCTGATCCTGCCGCGCGTCACCGGGCTGGTGATCGCCATGCCGTTCCTCGTCTTCTATGCCGACATCATGGCGCTGATCGGCGGCGCCATCATGTGCTACTTCGAACTCGGCATCACCCTGCCGGCTTTCGTCCGGCAGCTGCACGACGCCGTTTCACTCGATACTTTTCTGGTCGGCATGATCAAGGCGCCTGTCTTTGCCTATGTGATCGGTATGGTGGGCTGTTATGAAGGGCTGAACGTCGAGCGCAACGCCGCTAGTGTCGGCAGGCTGACGACGCGCTCCGTTGTCGAGTCCGTCTTCCTGGTCATCGTGCTGGACGCGGCGTTCTCCGTGATATTCTCGATTCTGGGGATCTGAATGACGGACGGGGCGCCACTGATCAGCGTGCGGGGCCTGGTGACCAGGATCGGCAACCGGGTCATCCATGACGGCGTGGATCTCGATGTCCGCCGCGGCGAGGTGATCGGGATTGTCGGTGCATCGGGTTCGGGAAAATCCGTGCTGTTGCGCTCGATCGTCGGGCTGATCCGTCCGGCGGCGGGGTCGATCCGTGTCTTTGGCGAAGACGTGCTGGCGGTGGACGAAGAGGACATGCGCCGGCTGCAGATGCGCTGGGGAGTTCTGTTCCAGGACGGCGCGCTCTACAGCGCTCAGACGGTGGCGGAGAACGTGCAGGTGCCGCTGCGCGAGTATACCACCATGTCGCAGCAGTTGATGAACGAGATCGCGGCCGTGAAGCTGTCGATGGTCGGTCTCGGTGAGGATGCCGCATACAAGAAGCCCTCCGAGCTCTCCGGGGGCATGAGGAAGCGCGCCGGCTTGGCGCGGGCCCTGGCGCTCGATCCCGAGGTTGTTTTTCTCGACGAGCCGACGGCCGGACTCGACCCTATTGCGGCCGAAAGCTTCGATCAGCTGATCAGCGGGCTGCAGCAGAGTCTGGACCTCACGGTTTTCATGGTGACGCACGATCTCGATACCTTGAAGGCCATCGCCGATCGCGTCGCCGTGTTGGTGAACCGCCGGCTGAAGGTCGGCACGATCGAATCCCTGATGCAGGACGACGATCCCTGGATACAGGAATACTTCTCGGGGCCGCGCGGGCGCGCGGCGCTGACAAGGTGAGGATGAGGACATGGAGACGAGAGCGAATTACGTAGCCGTGGGGGCGTTCGTGCTGACCTGTACGCTGGCCCTCGTCATCACGCTGCTGTGGCTTGCCGGATTCCAGTACAGCCACGAATACGAGTATTATCAAACCTACTTCCACGGTCCGGTCACCGGCCTGGGAAAGGGCACGGCGGTCCGCTACAACGGCATCGACGTCGGTCGGGTCGCCGATCTGAACTTTGACCCGAGCGACCCGCAGGTGGTGATCGCCACGCTTCAGATCCGGCCTAATCTCGGCATTCGTACGGATTCCACCACGTCGATCGAGCCTCAGGGGTTGACCGGCGCCTCCTATGTCGAGATTTCCGGCGGCACCAAGCAGGCGCCAATCTTGGCCGTCGGGCACGGTGAGAAGTACCCCGTCATCAAATCCGCGCCCTCTACCTTGCAGCAATTGACCCGCGGCGCACCCCAGTTGCTCGACAAGCTCAATATCATCGCCGACCGCCTGCAGGCCGTGCTGTCGGACGAGAACCAGAAACACCTGAGCCACACGTTGGCGAGTCTGGACAAAACGACGTCGGCATTGGCCGCGCGCACTGGCGAGATCGACAGCACGCTTGCCGGCCTGTCTGCTACCTCCAAGGCTCTGCCGCAGACGATCAAGAGCGCCAATACCAGTGTCGCCAAGATCGGCAAGCTGGCAGACGACGCCGATCAGCAGGTGCGCAGCATAGATCTCTCGCAGCTGCCGGGCTTGATCGCCGATACGCGCCGGGCCGTCGTCAACCTCGACAAACTCACCCGGCGTCTCGATCAGGAACCGACCAGCCTTATCTTCGGCAACCGCCGCAAGGGATACACACCGCCATGAACCATCTGAACCGCCGCGGGCTCTTCGTTTCTGCTGCTGCCGCTTTTGCCGCCGCCGGCTGCGCCGACATCGTCGGCCCGCCGCCGTCGCCCAAGCTCTATGTGCTCGAGCCGCATCTGCCGCATGACCTCGCCGGTCCGAAGGTGGATTGGGCCCTGTCGATCCAGGAGCCGAACGCCACGGCCGGTCTGGACAGCCGGCGCATCGCCATCATCAGGCCGCCGGCCAGTCTCGACTATTATGCCGATGCGGCCTGGGCCGATCAGCTTCCGGATTTGGCTCAGGCGTCTCTGGTGCAGTCCTTCGAGGCCTGCGGGCGCATCGCGGCGGTATCGCGTGATAGCGAAGGCGCGCAAGCCGACTACCTTCTCAGCGTGGACCTGCGCGATTTCGAGGCACGTTACGATCGGGGTGAGGCGGCCCCGCTGGCGGTGGTGCGGCTTGGCGTCCGCCTCGTGGAAACCCGCACGCGCCGCATCTCGGGCTATGTCGAACTGGAGAAGGAGGTGCGCGCCTCGGCCAATGCCATCGAGGCCGCCGTGGAGGCGCTCGGCACGGCGTTTTCCGGCGTGCTGTTCCAGCTGGTCCCTTGGGTGTTGAACCGCCCGAACCCCGTCTGAGCGTCATGCGGACTTTCGTGGTGCACCGGACCGGCCGGCGTTACGTCCCGTTGGATTGGGCGCAGGCCTGATTGCACGCCTCATTGGCGGCGACCGGCAGTGTGAAATGGAACACAGTGCCGCCGCCTGGGTTCGGCGTCATGCCGAGTTCGCCGCCATGGGCTTCGATGATCGACTTGCTGATGGCCAGCCCGATCCCCATGCCGTTGGCCTTGGTCGTGACGAAGGGGGTAAACAGACGGCTGACCACGGTCTCTGGGATTCCGCTTCCGGTGTCGGCCACGGCGACTTCCACCCACTTGTCCGTCTTGCTGATGGATAGGTTCAGTTCGCGCTTGCGGCTGTCCGCCATGGCTTCGGTGGCGTTGCGCAGGAGATTGACCAGCACCTGCTGGATCTGCACGCGGTCGACATGAACTTCGGGAGCGTCCGGTGCATACGAGAAACAGGTCTCGATGTCGGTCGTCTTTGATCCGATCAGGCCGAGGGCCACGGCATCCTCGGCAATCGTGTTGATGTTCTCAACCGCCCGGTGGGAGGCGCGCTTCTCGACGAAATCGCGCATGCGCCGGATGATCTGCCCGGCGCGTTCGATCTGCTCGCCGAGCTTTGTCATCGCATCCGGAAGCTTGTCCCTGGCAGCGGGGTCTTCACTTGTGGCCAGCCGTTTGGCCAGGTTGCTGTAGTTCAGCATGGCGGCCAGCGGCTGGTTCAGCTCATGGGCGATGCCGGCAGAGACCTGGCTCATCTCCTGCACACGCGCCACATGGATCATGTCCTCTCGCATGGATTGCAGCCGCGCTTCGTAGGCTTTGCGCTCGGTGATGTCGCGTGTCGTGTTGGATGCCCCCACGACGTTGCCGTCGGGATCGCGCATCGGTGACAGCGTGATGGAGGCGTCGATCGGCGTGCCGTCCTTGCGCAGGCGGATGGTCTCGAAATGGCGGATAGTCTCGCCGTTGCAGGTCCGTCGGATGATTTCGGCTTCCTTCTCGATACGGTCCGGCGGCACCAGAACCATCATTGAGCGGCCGACGATCTCGTCGGCGGTGAAGCCGAACATCTCCTCGGCCGCGGCGTTCCAGCTCGTCACGGTGTCATCAAGCGTCTTGGTGTAGACCGCATCGTTGGAGGTCTCGATGATCGAGCTGAGAAAGGCCTTCTGCTGTTCGAATGCTTTGCGTTCGGTGATGTCACGCACCAAGCGTGAAGTGCCGATGATGGCGCCGGAGGCGTCGCGGATGGGCGATGCCGAGACCAGCACGTAGAGCTGTTTTCCATCCCTTCTGGTGCGCACGGCCTCGTAAGGCGGAAGG
>JBJKRM010000039.1:0-5048 GCA_046704685.1 Rhizomicrobium sp. | reverse complement strand
GGTTTAGTGGTAGGTCCGGACCGTGCCCAAGTGCAGATAGAAAGGCTTTACCGGGCGCGTCCGGGATGACAGTTGGGTTTTCGTGCAAGGTCTTCAGAGAAGCGCATCTCCTCCCTCCACCGGGCTGTACCCCGCGGCGGCGCGGCGTTCGTTCATGGTGAGGAAGCTGGCGTTGGAGAGGCGGTCCCACACGGTTTCGCGTTCGAGCGCCAGCGCATCGACCGCATCGCTGTCATAGCCGATGCGAAGATTGTCGCCGAAGCGCGGCGCCAGCCATTTGGTCAGCGCCCGCGCGGTGCGGGCCACCAGCGGCAGCACGGTCTGACGCCAGAACACCAGATTGGCTTCGCGGTAATTGGCATAGGTGTTGTCGCCGGGAATGCCAAGCAGCATCGGCGGCACGCCGAAGGCCAGCGCGATCTCGCGGGCGGCAACGTCGCGCGAATTGGCGAAATCGAGCTCGGCCGGGGTGTAGCTCATGCTGCGCCAATCGAGGCCACCTTCCAGCACCTTGGGACGGCCGGCATTGGCGGCACCGGAATAGGTATCCTCCAGCTCGCGCTTGAGGCGGTTGAACTGCTCGTCGGTGAGCGCACCGCCATCGGGGCCCTTGTAGACCAGCGCGCCGGACGGCCGCGCCGCATTGTCGAGCAGCGCCTTGGTCCAGGCGGCACCGGCATTGTGGACGTCCACCGCATTGCCGGCGGCGGCGATCGGCGACAGGCCGTAATGATCGTCGAGCGGATGGAACAGCGCGGCGTGCAGCACGGGCAGGAAGCCGTCGGCGCCGCGGGCGATGCGGCTGGTGCGGCCGTCGACCTTGTAGTCGTAGGCGATCGGCCAGCCGCGATTGTCGGCGACCACACTGACGCGATCGGGACGCAGCCCATAAAGCTCGCGCACAGCGCCGGAGGCGCTGACGGCTTCGAGATAGGAATCGCCGGCGGTCTGCAGGTAGGCGTACCAGCGCTCGAACAGCGCCGAGCCTTCTTCGATGGGGTTGGGCGCGGCGAGCAGTTGCAGCAGCGGATGGGTGTCCACTTCGCGCGCGCCGTCATAGACGAGCCAAGGCACCGCGGCGGCGCTTTCGGCGATCATCCGCACGCAGCGATAAACCACGGCGTTCTTCAACACGCCTTCGCGGGCGGCGGCGAGGAAATCGCGGCCACTCCAGCGCGGCGCCCCCATCAGCGAGAGCGCGATCAAGGGCGCGGATTTGTGCTCCGGGGCGCGGGGGCGCGCCCGGTGGAAGAGATTGGAAAGCATTCGGTTGGCTCCAAAAGCAAAGGGCGCCTGGCTGTCGCCAAGCGCCCTGGGTTAAGCACCGTGTTCTCTACTGGCTATGCTGCCATAAGCTTATACGAGTCCGGATTGCTGGCATCGATCAAGATCGGCTGCGTCTCCGCCGTCTGGACACACCAGCCCGTGATCTCGTCCATCTTCGCACTGATTTTGAGGCCAAGGTATTCCTTGGCCATGACGCGAATGATGGCCTCGGCGTTGGGATCCAGCGGATGCTCACCACGCTCCCAACGCCCGACCTCAAGGCCTTCCCGGTGCACTTCGGCACCCAGCTCTGCCTGCGTCTTGCCCATCAGCGTGCGCAGGAAGCGCAGTTCCTTGCCACTCATCCCGCGTGGATGGGTGACAATTGCATTGGCGATGGCCTTGTGCAGCCCGTTGATGTTGGGGATTGTGATGCACTGGTCCCCATCGTCGTCGCACACGTTTTTCAGTCCGACGAGTGTGACATTGTCCAGACCGCTGGCTGTGTATCTGTAGTTCATCGTTGCACCATCGGCTCGTCAGCCCACATCACCGTCACGATTTTTGCTTCTGCCTTGTGCATGGACGGAATCACAACGACCCGAATATCCTTCCGGTTCGAATTCGGCGTTGCGCCCCGGATTGCGTAAAGAAACAATCCTGGCTGCTTTGCCGGTTTGGCCTCGTCGTAAACAAAGCCCGTCTTCATCGCATGCAGCACGTCGGGAACGGTGATGTCTCTTGCCTCCATCTGCTCCAACGCGTGGAGCTTAAACGACACGGTGAATGCCTCATCGGCGGCTATCTTCCTCAAGCGATCCGTCGCCTCTGCCGGAGGCCAAGGCTCTGGCACCGGCGGACGCGAAAACGGCTGCTTGGGATCGCCCATAGGCAGCATTCATGTATCACCATGATACTTTGGGTCAATGTATGGTCCGTTAAAGAGGCCAAGTTGTGACAAAGTTGGCACATTGCCATCAACCTTTTGAGGAACAATGGGTTAGGCACCCCTAATCCTAGGCCTCCCCCTCTTCACCGGATAAAGCTCGGCCAGGGCCCAGACCAAAGCGTCCATGCGGTCGGGGCTTTTGCCGCTGCCGTCATAGCTCACCATCTGGTCCTCGAGATCGGGGAAGGCGCCGATGTGATGGATGCGGTGCTGCTCGTAGAGCGCGGCGGCGGGCATGGCGCGTGTGCGCTTGGCCCGAGTGGCATGCACCAGCTTGACCGGCACATTGGGAACGGCCTCGACCAGGGTCGACTTCACCATGTCGCCGCCCTGATTGGCTTCGGCGATGACGGCATCGGCCTTGTAATGCTCGTAGACGTCGCCGACCTGGGCCGCCCACCTCGCGGGGGTGGCGCCGGCCAGCGACCAGTCGGCCAGCACATAACCGTCGCCGTCTTCGCCCTTGCCGACCACCACGATGCCGCATTCGTCACCGGCAATCGAGGCCGGCGGATCCACCGCCACCACCACACGGATGAGATGGTCCGGCGCGCTGCGCAGGCGGGCGGTCTCGATCCAGTCGCGGCGCCACAGCGCGGCCTCGTTGTCCTCGATCAGCTCGCCGTCGAGCTCCTGGCGGCCCAGACGCGTGCCGGCGAAGCGCAGCTCCAGCCCCTCCAGGAAAGTGGGGGCCAGATTCTCCGCATTGGCACGGGTGGTGGAATGGGTTTTCACCACATCGGGCATCGCCATCAACTCCTTGAGCGGCGCGATGTTGCGCGGCGTGGTGGTGATCAGCATCTTCGGCTTCCTGCCGAGACGCAGCGCCATCAGCACCATGTCGAGCCCGGCTTGCGGATCGCTCCACTTGCAGAACTCGTCGGCCCACACCGCATCGAATTGCCGCCCGCGCACATAATCGGGCTCCTCCGCCGAGATGACGTCGGCGATGGCGCCGTTGGCCCATTTAACGCGCCGGTTGGACGGCTGGAACTCGGCCTCGGGCGAGGCCTTGATGAGGCCGGACTCGCCCTCGATCATCACGCCGCGCGCATCCTGGAAGGTGGCGCCCATGATGGCGATGCGTTTCATGCGCTTTTGGCGCACGCCTTCGGCCACCCATTCGGCGCCGGCGCGGGTCTTGCCGCTGCCGCGGCCGCCGAAGAACAGCCAAATGCGCCACTTGCCGCCGGGGGCTAGCTGTTCGGGGCGGGCCCAATCAGGCCAATGGTGGAGCAGAAGCTCCGCATCCGGCTCATTCAGATCCAGCAGAATCTGATGACGCCGCATCAGAGGAAAGGGCCGCATCAATTCGGCGGATGAGCTCTTTTCTGGCATCGTCATAGCTGCGGGCTTCCATCCTCGTCTTGCGCGTGGTGACGCGCTTGGTTTCCATTTCGGTCAGGCGGTCCAGCGCCGTCTGCATCTGGTTGGCAAGCCGCGTCTTGCGCGCGGCATCGTCGAGCGCAGCCTTGCGCTTCTTGACGTCATCGGCGCTTTCGTCGAGCGCCGGAACCGTGGCGCTTTCGAGCTGAATCATGCTGCGATTGAGAACATCGAATAGTCGTCTCACCATGTCGTCCATCCATCCTTGGGGAATGTCGTCGGCCGTCAGGCCGATCCAGTGTCTGGCATTGGTGCGCGGAAACGCCCGCGCACCGGTTTCGGCGGTGGTCATGTCGGCCTCGCGATTTCGGGAAGTGTTGGCCCCAGCCCACACGGGTGGGGATGTAAGGGAAATGGGGATGGCAGCGTCCCGCGTCAAGGGGTGCGACAAAGTTGATCAAAAAATATTTCCCGTGGCAGTTTTTGTTTGTAAGTTCAACGAGATGGTCCGTGTGCGGAGCGGCGGCGGCGCGGAAAATCTCTCAGAACGACTCGCAACTGACTTGACAGGCGCGCAGATTTTTTGGGCGCGCCAAAGCCGCGGCATGGCTGGGTTTCCGGCCGAAGCAGGGTGTGGCGCGCAAACGTGTCGCGCGGGGCCGGCACGGCGTTGTGTCAAGGGGCGATGTGGCGGAAATCGCTTGCGGATTTCGCCGCGACGGCGATTCCAAACGGGAAAATGACCGCTCCTGCCGAAATGGACTCGTTTGATCGGGGCAGGCATCGAATGCGGGAGGCCGCCGGAAATGGGTGTAATGGGCACGCGGCCCCCGAATTATTCGCCTGATTTCATTGGGAGATATTGGAAAGCGGTGGGCGGCCTGTAAGATGGGGCCCTGCCAATGAGGGGTCTTGGTGTCCAGGTTCCGCTATCTCTGCATCCTGCTGCTCTGCATCGGGGCCGCCCGGGCCGACACGCCGGAGCGCGTCGTCACCTTCACCCTCGGCGGCAGTGCCTTCACCTTTCCCCTGCCGGACGACTACTGCCTGGCCAACGGCCGCTACCGTGAGATCGGCCAGACCCTGGCCGGGCTCGACAAGCAGAACCTGACCGAGGTGTTCTTTGCCGATTGCGGCGAAATGGCCGAAGGCGCGAACATGACACTATGGGGCGCCCTCAAGGCGCCGGTGGCGACCGCCAATGGCGGCGCCGGGTCACGGGCCCAGCTGATCGCCCGCTTCGCCGCCAAGATTGCACCGGATGCACTGGCGAAGCTGAACCAGGACGCCGCCACCCAGACCGGCCAGAGCTACCAGCAGGCGCTGGGCGCCAACGCCAATCTGCAAGTGGATTTCAAGCCGCTCGCCGCCGACGATATCGCCGCCTATCTGGGGGGAACGCTGAACTGGAAGAACCAGTTGGGGAATGCCGTCCCGGTCGCCGCGGCATTCTCGGTCACCGTGGTGCACGACCGCATTTTCTGCCTCTATTTCTACACCCTGGAGC
>JBJKRM010000038.1:0-2705 GCA_046704685.1 Rhizomicrobium sp. | reverse complement strand
TCACCGTCATGATCAGAACGAGGTCCACCAAATCGAGGACCGGATCGATATGATCGATGGGGGTGCCCGGATTGAGCACGATGCCGGGCTTCTTGCCCAGACTCTTGATCAACTGCAGCGTGCGATGGATGTGCGGCCCCGCCTCTGGGTGGACGGTAATCCCGTCGGCACCCGCCGCGGCGAACGCCTCCAGATAGACGTCCACCGGCGAGATCATCAGGTGCACGTCGAACGGCAGTTTCGAGTGCGGCCGCAGAGCTTTCACGATGGGCGGTCCGATGGTGATGTTGGGCACGAAATGGCCGTCCATCACGTCGATATGGATCATGTCGGCGCCGGCCTTCTCCAGCGCCTCGATCTCGCCACCGCGACGCGAGTAGTCGGAGGACAGAATCGACGGAGAAATACGGACTGTCATATGTTGAATACATTCATTTGGCGAATTAAGTGCCGGATTCGACTGGCCGCCGCAAGGCACGTTCCACCGTTTGGCGAGCCGTCAACAGGACAATCAGGCAGGGCACCCAGGCCAGGCGCGCCTGATAGCGGTCATGCGGCCCCGAAAACAACCCGCAGACCAGTGCGTTGCCGATCAACGCCACCAGGATATACGCGGGCAGAGCGGCCATGTTCCAGCGCCTGCGCCGGAGCGCACGCCACAAGACGAATGCCAGCCACACCTGAGCCAGTAGCGCCAGGGGGTAGTGCACCACGTTCACAGCTGGAAAACGGAGGTCGCCACGCTGCTGGTGCGCTTGCAAGTAGCGCTTGTATTGCCTGGGCATGAAGCTGCGAAACATGGGGTCCAGCACCCATTCCTGCGGCTCGACGCCGTCGCCGGTCCGGAACATGAAATACTGGCGAAGGGCGCCCCACAGGCCCCAACCGATGCTTTCTACCGGGTAACGCTCCAGGCTTTCAGCGACGATGACCTGATACTGCCGGAGATCACCACGGAAGCGACCGAGCTTGTTGAACGGAGACGGCTTGGTCCACAGATAGTCGTCGGCCGTGGCCGGCAGGTGAGCCCTGTAACGGCATAGCGGCAAGGGGGCAGAGGGACAGATGTCGTCGAGCGTCTTGGCCACCACACCGTCGCCCATCAGCCGTGCGGTCAGGAAGATCGCCCCTGCCCGGCTGACAAAAACCTTGTGGGTCAGCGAGTAGTTGGCCGCCAGCACCAATCCGAGCCCCACACCGAAACAAAGCGCCGGAAGAATGACATTGGGCTTCGGCAGCCTGCGCCGCCGCCAGATCAGCCCGGCCCCCCGCAGCGCCGCCAGACAGAGCACCAGGCCGGCGCTGGTGCCCAGATGGGAGGGATGGCTGGCAATCGCCAGCCCGGCCACGGGGACCAGCAGCAGCGCTCTCACCCACCCCAGTTGCCGGAGCTTGAACGCCATCGGATACATCGCCAGCACGAAAACGGCAGTCATGCAGTCGGGTTCGATCTGCCCGACGAACCAGGCGATGCTGGTGAGGATCGACAGTGCCACGGCCACCCGCAGCAGCATCCACAGGCTCGTTCGTGGCCACAGCGCCCGCGCGAATTCGGTGATGACCAGCGCCGTTATGGCGGACTGCGCCCAGACCACGTACCACAAGTTCTGGCGGCCATGGGCGTAAGCGAGGAACAGCGAATAGACCGGTGAGCGCTCGGGAACGAAGAAGCGGTGGAAGCCTTCGAGCACATAGGCGCCCGAGTCGAAAAACATCAGCGGGAATCCGTTCCACGCCGCCGCGTAGAGAAACACCGGCGTCAACAAGACGATGGCCGCCAGCTCGGCTGCAGGGCTCGACAGATGGGCCGCCGGGAAGCGCCAGCGCGTCAGGACGCCTGCCGGTAGCAGGGCGCGCACGCTCGAATCAGTCATGGCCGAGACCTCGTTGGACGGCGGACAATGGCCTGACGGGCCTCGCCCCGCAAACAGCGAATTGTCCGAGAGGCGTCATCAGGCGGGCCAATCCCAGCCACACCCCAAGGATTGGTTGACTTAAGGGGTAACAAACCTACACTCCCGGCCGTTTCACCCTCTTCACCCTGAGGATTTGTATGGCGGAACAACCGCAGAGGCTGGGCGCTCGCCCCCTTTCCCCCTTCCTCAACATCTTTCGCTGGCCGATCACCATGGCGACCTCCATCGTCCATCGCATGACCGGTGTGGCATTGGCCGGCGGGACCATCATTGTGGCTTGGTGGCTGGTCGCAGCCGCCAGCGGTCCGGAGACCTACGACACCTTCTCCGACCTCATCACCACCCCCTGGGGCCAGATCGTGCTGTTCGGCTTCGTCTGGTCGCTGGCCTACCACACCGTCAACGGCGTCCGCCATCTGGCCTGGGACCTCGGTTACGGGTTTGAGGTGCGCACGGCCGATATCACCGGCATCACGGTCTTCACCCTCTCCTTCCTGCTGGCGGTGGCCGCTTTTGCCGCCGCCTGGACTGGCATGGGAGGCTATTACCAATGAGCCTGGAAACGCCTCTGCACAAAGCCCAAGGACTCGGCCCCAGCCATTCCGGCGTCGGCCATTTCTGGCGCCAGCGGGTCACCGCAGTCGCCCTGATCCCGCTCGCCATCTGGTTCGGCATCTCGGTGCTGGGACTGGTCGGCGCCCCGCTCGCTGCGGTGCTGACCTTCCTCTTCAATCCGGTGAACGCGGTTCTGATGGGCGCCTTCGTCCTGAACTCTCTCTACCATATGAC
>JBJKRM010000037.1:0-3048 GCA_046704685.1 Rhizomicrobium sp. | reverse complement strand
CCGGCCTTGTCCCAGGACAGGTCGGAGAGGTGCACCATGCCGTCGATGTCGTCGGCCACGCCGACGAACAGGCCGAACTCGGTGATCGACTTGATCTCGCCTTCGACGATCGTGCCGGCCGGATGCTCGGCGGCGAAGACCTGCCAGGGATTGTCCTGGGTCTGCTTGAGGCCGAGGCTGATGCGGCGCTTGTTGGAATCGACTTCCAGCACCTGCACGTCGACTTCGGTGCCCGGGGCGACGATCTTCGAGGGGGCGACGTTCTTCTTCACCCAGCTCATCTCGGAGACGTGCACCAGACCTTCCACGCCCGGCTCCAGCTCCACGAAGGCGCCATAATCGGTGACGTTGGTGACCTTGCCCTTGAAGCGGACGCCCTGCGGATACTTGACCGCGACGCCTTCCCACGGATCGGTCTGCAGTTGCTTCATGCCGAGGCTGATGCGCTGGGTGTCGTGGTTGATCTTGATGATCTGCACGGTGACGGTCTGGCCGACGGACAACACCTCGGTCGGATGCGAAACGCGGCGCCAAGCGATGTCGGTGACGTGCAACAAGCCGTCGACGCCGCCGAGATCGACGAAGGCGCCGTAATCGGTGATGTTCTTGACCACACCTTCCACCACCTGTTTCTCCTGCAGGGAAGCGACCAGCGACGAGCGCTCCTCGGCACGGCGCTCTTCGAGCACGGCGCGGCGCGACACCACGATGTTGCCGCGGCGGCGATCCATTTTCAGGATCTGGAACATCTGCTGCTGATTCATCAGCGGGCCGACATCACGCATCGGGCGGACATCGACCTGCGAACCGGGCAGGAAGGCCACGGCGCCATCGAGATCGACGGTGAAGCCGCCCTTGACGCGGCCGAAGATGACACCCTGGACGCGGGCCTGGTCGTTCAAGGCCTTCTCGAGGCGGATCCAGCTCTCCTCGCGGCGGGCCTTGTCGCGCGACAGCACCGCATCACCCATCGCGTTCTCGACGCGCTCGAGATAAACCTCGACCTCGTCGCCGACCCCCACCTTGGGCGCCTGGCCGGGCATCGCGAACTCCTTCAAGGAGACGCGGCCTTCGGTCTTCAGACCGACATCGATGACGGCAAAATCATTCTCGATTGCCACCACCTTGCCCTTGATCACCGATCCTTCGGCGGGCGACTGGTGGGCGAAGCTTTCCTCAAGCATCGCCGCGAAATCGTCGCGGCTGGGGCTGGAGATCGATTCATCGCGGACTTTGGTGACGGATGACTGATGGCGGGCCATGTTTCCTCTGTTGGTTTCCAAAATGCGTGTGCCAAACCGGAATCGCTCCGGCGGGCTTCCATGCGGGTTTGCACCCGCATAGCGGTGGGTGATCGGATAAGTTCGGGAGGCTCAATGAAGCGCCGCCGGGTCTCCTTTACCCCTTGGCGTGCGCCTTGAGCGCGTTCTCGACCGCTGGGGTGACCAGGGCGAGGGCTGCCGCGAACGCGGCGTCTATATCCAACTTGGAGGTATCCAGCAAGCGGGCATCGTCCGCCGGCCTCAAAGGAGCCACCGGCCGGCTGCGATCGCGCGCATCGCGGGCCCCGATATCGGCCAAAATCTGCGTTTCTTCAGGGGCTTCGCTTGCAGCGGCCAATTCCAGCCAGCGCCGATGAGCCCGCACCTCCGGGGCGGCATCCACAAACAGCTTCACGGTGGCATCCGGGCAGACAACGGTGCCGATGTCGCGGCCGTCGATCACCACGCCGGGGGGCAGCCGGGAGAAAGTGCGCTGGAACTCCAGCAGCGTGGTGCGCACCGAGGGATAAGCCGAGACAATGGACGCGAGATTGCCAACCGCAGCACCGCGGATCGCCGGATCGGTGCAGCGGCGGTGATCGATAACCTTGGCGGCAGCCAGTGCGTCTTCTTCCTGGCGCGGATCGCCATGGGCCTCGGCCACGCCCAGCGCCACCAAACGGTACAGCGCCCCGGAATCCAAATGGTGGAAACCGAAATGCGCTGCAAGTTTCTTGGCCAGCGTACCCTGGCCCGATGCCGCGGTGCCGTCGACGGCGATGACGATGTTCATGGTTGGCCTCTTAGGCTGGGAACCCGGCAAGAGCAACCGGACGCGACGCCCCAAAAGCCTAAGGCGGAAAGAAAGGCCTCTCTTCCCGCCTGTCGCAGGGCTACGGCCGGCAAACGCTGCGTCGCCATCGCGTCGCAGAAAATGCACCCTTGCCTTTTCCTCGGACCTCGAACGCCTGGCGCCCTCAGCCTTGGGCTGGGGGCCCAACCGCTTCGCGCTCCGCGGCTGGCAGGCGGCTTGGCATCACCCGTTGTGGAGGCCCGCGGGACGCGCCTCTGGGATCAATCCTGCATGGTCCCGCGGCCGCCCCCAAAATGCCGTTCCACATCGAGCCGATTGTCACAGGAATCTATCCCGTGCTAGTCCAGCACATGAGTTGCATTACTACTACTAATGGTAGAAACGCAGGTCTTCCTGTCAATCAGGCAAAACTCGGCGAATGAGCGGGAGCAATGCTGCGTGTCCATTGATCAATCAGATCCGCGCCAGGGGATGGCGCCACGCCTCCCGGAAATGACCCGGGCCGATCTGTTCGCAGGAGTCCTCGACAGAGCCGGCGGCACCGGAACGGACGCCTCTGAGAAGGCACTGATCCTCGCCATTGCCGGTCACCTCGAAGCAACCACCATTTTCGAATTCGGGCCGTACGATCACAGCACGGCAGCGGTCGCGGCTCGCCAGCTTGGCGACAGCACCAGCGCCATCGTCACCGACCAGCACCCATCCGGCGCCATGCGCGAACAGATGAGCCGAGAGCGCCTGACGGCATTGCTGAAGCCCGAAGCCATCGCGCGCACGGATGTTCTGCGTCACGTCGACCGGCTGCATGGCGAAGACGCACGTCTGATGTATGCGCCATGGATCGACGAATGCGACTTGGTGCTGGTGGATGCCAGCAGCGACTTTGACTACGCCACCTGCGACAGCCTAACAGCGCTGCATCTTGTCAGGCCCGGCGGAACCGTCCAGTGGAACGACTACGGCAAGGGGACG
>JBJKRM010000036.1:0-8462 GCA_046704685.1 Rhizomicrobium sp. | reverse complement strand
TGTCTGCACCGCGCGTAACATAACCGGTCGACGGCCCGCCGACGCCCCAGCCATCCACGGCCTCGACCCCTTTGGGATGCTTGGCACGCAGGTCGTGCTTGAGGGCGAACGGCTTGTTGACGGTGAGTTCGGAGCGCGATCCGGTGTCGATGTCGAACTTCGCCGGAATGCCCTCAAAGGTGCCCATCACTTCCGGAACGGCGCCGTTGAACACGAACTTCACCGGTGTGCCGGCATTCTTGGGGTCGAACTTGGCCGGATCGATCAAGGTCAACGTCTTGGCGCCGTAATCGATGCGCGTGACGAAGCGGCGGAAGGTCTCGTATCCCACCATGCCGGGCATCGGGATGCCTTCGATGTTGTCGAACTTTTCGAACGGAAACACCATGAAAAGCTGGTTCTTGATCATCGCAGAACCGATATCCAGCGTCACGCCGTTGACGAAGCTGGCCTCCGTCACGCCTTCGCCGGCGCCGGTTCCGGGCAGTTTGCCTTCCGCCTTGAGCCCGAGCTGCTTGACCAATGGCGGTGTGATGATGTTGTGGCCGCCGGTGTCGAAGATGAAGGTGAATGGGCCTTCGCCGTTCACTTTCACTTTGCCGTAGATATGGTTGTTGATCAGCTTGATCGGCAGCTCGGTCTGGGCTGCGCCACCCGCAATCGAGAAGTCGCTGACGACCACCTTCGGCGCCTCGTAGGCGGAGGCGGGCTGCTTCGGCAGGAACGCGACCTTGGTCACCTTGATGGTCTGCAGGTATTTTTCACCTGTGCCGTTATCGACCACCACCTTGTGCGCGACCATGACGCCGCTCTCAGGGCGGTAATCGGATAGGTAGGTGGTGACCGTCTGCGGCCCCTGCTTTTCGATGGTCCTGGACAGCAGGTGCGTCGTCGCATTGAACCAGGCATCGAACGCCTTGCCGCCTTTGGGCGTGACCGTGAGAACATCGTATTTGCCGCTTGGCGTATCGTTCTCGCCATGGCTGACTATCGTGGCGCCGCCGTGATTGGGACGCCACCACTTGTTGGCCGTTCGATAGGCGTCGTTGATCGCGAGCACGATGGCATCGCCGCCCTGTTGCTTGGTAATGGTGCCGGATGAGTCCTTCTGCCAGGGTGTCTTGCCGTCATAGCCGTTGGCGCCGCTGGCCGGGCCGAGCTTGTATTCGACGACCGAGCGGCCGTCCTGCAAGTCCTGGAGCGAGTGGGCGGTGCCGGTCAGACCCAGGCCGGACAGATCTGCGTCGCTGCTCATGGTGATCTTGTTGTCCCAGGCGCTGCCGCCCATGACGGCGTGATTTGCCTTGAGGACATCGTTGACCGAACCTGAGGCCAGCGCGGCAATACAAGTGGCGGTGAGTGCCGCAAATGCAGCTATGATCTTGCGCATGTGGTATCCCCTCTGGTTGGGATGGATGTAGGTAGCGCAGGTGGAAAGGACAATATGAGCCGGGTTGGCGTTTGGCTTGCCGTACTAATTTATTTTTCCAATAGCATTGTCGCGCCAGCGTTTGCCGCTCCGCAACGCGTGGTGTCCACGTTTCTCTGCACGGATGAATATGTCTTCCGTCTGGTGCCCCGGAGCCACATTGCCGCACTTTCCTATGAGTCGGTCGACCGGCACCCGGTGGTTTCCACTATCGCCGATGCCGCAGGAGGGATTCGGGTGATCCGGCCCTCTACGGAGACCGTTTTGGCTCTCAAGCCGGATCTGGTGGTGATGTATGCCGGGACCAAACCGCGGCTGCATCTGAATCTTAAGAAGCTTGGCGTGCCCATCCTGGATGTGCCATGGGCCAACTCGCTGGCTGACGTACGCGCCATCACCCATATGCTGGGCGAACGCTTGGGCGCGCCTGGCAAGGCTCGCGCCCTGCTGGCGGGAATGGACCGGAAAATCGCCGAGGCCAAGGCGAACGCGCCGCAGCCGCCTGTCCGTACCATTCTTTACGAACCGCAGGGCTATGCCAGTGTCCAAGGCGTCACCGACGAGGTGCTGCGTCTGTCGGGCCTTGCGGACGTCGCGCCGGCCGGTTCCCTGACCCGCACCGGTCAGTTGCCCGTGGAATCGGTCATTGCCGCGGCCCCCGAACTGCTGATCCTGGGCGGCGAGGAACGCAGCGGCTCGGGGCGCGCCTATGCCATCCTGCACCATCCCGCGCTGCGGGCGCTGGCGGGCCGCACTTATATAAAGTTTGCCAATCTGACGCCGCTGCTTTGTCCGGGCCCATGGTCGTTGGACAGTGCCAAAACCCTCGAAAAACTGGGACGCCGGGCCCGCGCGCTTGCGCCACGCAAGGGGCGGGCCTACTAATCGACCCAGCGTACCGGAAAGGGAACGCGGGTGGGATTCCCGCGGCTGCCCCCGCAACTGTCAGCGGTGTAACGCGCCGGCCACTGGTTCTTCAGAACTGGGAAGGCCCCGCATCACGAGCCGCGAAGCCAGGAAACCTACCGGGGCGCGTCGTCCATCTTATGGCCGGGGTGTGCCATGGGAAGCCGTCTAGCGGCAGCGGCGACAGAAAGGCCGCGATGGACGCAACCACTGTTCCCGCATTTCGGACGCGAAGCGTCAGCCGAAGCACGCGCATGACCCTGGCGTTGATCGCCGTGGCGTCGGTGTTCGCCCTGTGGTCGTTCCTGCTGGGGCCGACCGGAATGGCGCCTCGGGTTCTGTTCCAAGGTCTGTTTGACGGGCAGGGCGCCGCCGGCATCATCGCCCAGCAGATCCGCTTCCCGCGCGCCATTCTGGCCTTGATCGTCGGCGCGGCATTGGGCGGCAGCGGGGCGGCGTTGCAGGGGCTGTTCTGCAATCCCCTGGCTGAGCCCGGGGTCACCGGCGTCACCTCGAGCGCGGGGCTCGGCGCCGTGGTGGCGCTCTATTTCGGATTGGTCACGCTCAATCCCCTGACCCTGCCGGCCTTTGCGGTGATCGGTGCTTTGGCTGCCGCGGCGATCCTCTATGTGCTGTCGCGCAGCGGCGCCGGCGCCGTGGCCCTGATCCTGACAGGCGTTGCCATCGCCAGTTTCACCACGGCGCTGACAGCCTTGGCGCTGTCGTTGTCCGCCAATCCCTACGCCATGAGCGAGATGGTGCTGTGGTTGATGGGCTCGCTGAAAGACCGCACGCTGAACGACGTGGTTTATGCCTTGCCGCTGGTGGCGGCCGGCCTGCTGCTGCTGTTGAGCACGGCGCGCGGCCTTGATGCCCTGACCCTCGGCGAGGACGCGGCGCACAGCCTCGGCGTCAACGTGTCCGGTGTGCGCGGGCGCGTGATCGTCGGTGTGGCGTTGGCGACCGGCGCCGCCACGGCCGTTGCCGGGGCGGTGAGTTTCGTCGGCCTTGTCGTGCCGCATCTGCTGCGCCCGTTTTACGGCCATCAGCCCGCCAAGCTGATCCTGCCGTCGGCCATCGGCGGCGCGGCGCTGGTGTCGGCGGCGGATGTCGGCCTGCGCCTGATCGCACCCGATGGCCAGATTCTGCTTGGCGTGGTCACCGCCATGCTGGGGGCACCGTTCTTTGTCTGGCTCATTCTGCGCATGAGGCGGACGCCATGACCGCGATTGTGTTCGACGACGTTAAAGTGTGTTTCAGCCGTCGCATGGCGCTTGACGGCGTGTCGGCACGTCTGCGCGGCGGTGCTGTCACGGGGATCGTCGGTCCAAACGGCGCCGGCAAGACCACCATGCTGCGCACGGCGCTTGGCCTGCAGCGGCTCTCGCATGGCCGCATCAACGTGCTCGACAAAGCGCTTGGCGAATGGAGCCGTGAAGGGCTGGCGCGGGCGCTCGCTTATCTGCCGCAAGGCAGCGAGGCGCGCTGGCCGATGCTGGCGCGCGATGTGGTGCTGCTGGGGCGCCTGCCGCACCGTGCCGCCTTCAAGGCGCCCGATTTGAAAGACAGCTTGGCCGTGGATGACGCCCTGGCGCGTTGCGATGCTTCCGTGTTTGCCGCGCGCCGCATGGACGAGTTGTCGGCCGGCGAACGCGCGCGCGTGCTGTTCGCGCGGGCGCTGGCAACCGGCGCCTCTGTCCTGTTGGCCGACGAACCGGCGGCCTATCTCGATCCGGAGCATCAGCTGGGGTTGATGGACATCGTCAAGGATGAGGCGCGCCGGGGAACGGCGGTCGCCGTCACCTTGCACGACTTGTCGCTGGCGGCGCGTCACTGTGACGAAGTGCTGGTGCTGCACGAAGGACGTGTGGCGGCCGACGGCGCACCGTCACAGGCGTTGTCCCGGGAAACGCTGGCGCAGGTCTTCCGCATTGCGCCGGTGGGTGATTCCGTTGTCGGGGCGTTTCAACGCATCTGACGGCGCCGCGGGAACGGCGTATGATCCCCTGGCTCGAGCCGGGGAGATTACCATGAGTACGGAACAGGTCGTCCATTCTTCCAGCCGGAAGCGACCGCTCTCGATCTGGGTCCTGTGGATCGGCAACGGAATCCTGGCGGCCTTCCTGATTGCCGCGAGTTTCGTAGCGGAAGACCGCGGCTTTACCGTGTGGCAGGCGGCCATCAGCGGCGTCTGCGGCCTCGCCATCAGCATCTCCGCCCATGCGATGTGGTACGGCAACCGCAAGGGGCGCCTTGCGCTGCTCGTTTTCCTCACCCTTTTCCTTGGACTGCTCATCGTCCAGAGCCTGATCATGATTCAGCGCTCCGACAGCATGGGGTCCAGTGCCAATCCCGCTGACGTGTTGCGCTTTGCCTTGTCCATTGCCTGGCTTTTTGCCAACTATTGGTTCCTTCTTCGCAAGCGCGCACGGATGTTCTTTGCATGACAAAACCTTTGAATGTGGCAGTGATCGGATATGGCTTTGGTGGCCGCGTGTTCCACGCGCCGCCGGTGGCGCAGACGGATGGCCTGCATCTGGCGGCCGTCGTCTCGAGCCGCAAGGCGGAGATCGCCAAGGATCATCCCGGCGTCGCCGTGTGTTCCACGCCGGATGCGGTGTTCGCCGATCCGGCCATCGATCTTGTGGCGATTTCCACGCCCAATACCGCCCATTTCGATCTGGCGGCACGCGCTCTGGCGGCCGGCAAGCATGTGGTGGTCGACAAGCCGTTCACCGTGACGTCGCAAGAGGCGCGTGAGCTGGTGCGGCGGGCTGATGCCGCCGGGCGGATCCTCACCGTCTTCCACAATTTCCGCTACTACGCCGATTATCTGGCGCTCAAGCAGATGATGGCGGACGGAGTCCTGGGCGAGATCGTCTATTTCGAATCCCATTTCGACCGCTACGCGCCGCAGGTGCCCGACGCCTGGCGCGAGAAGGCCGGCCCCGGCAGCGGCACTTGGTGGGACCTGGCGCCCCACATGGTCGATCAGGTGCTGCAGCTGTTCGGCAAGCCCGATGCGCTCTATGCCGACATGGCGATCCAGCGCGACGGCGGCGGCGCCACGGATTATTTCCATGTGCTGATGCGTTACGGCGAGAAGCTGCGTGTCGTGCTCACCAGCTGCTTCATGGCGGCGGAGGACAGTCTGCGCTTCGTGGTGCATGGCAGCAAAGCCAGCCTCATCAAGCACGGCATCGACACCCGTGACGGTCTCGATCCCAAGCCTGGCAAACTCATTTTCGGCGACGGCTCCACCAAACCGGCGCCGGCCGGACGGGCCGACGCGTGCGCCTTTTATGCCGCCGTGCGGGATGCGATCAACGGGCTGGCGCCCAACCCCGTGGCGCCGCAAGAGGCCATTGCCGTGATGGAGATGCTTGAGGCAGCCGAGGTCAGCGCCGCCGAACGGCGCGAAGTGACGCTGTGAAACCGGTCAACGTCGCGCTGATTGGGTTTGGCTTGGCGGGGCGGGTGTTCCATGCACCGCTGATCGCCTCGGTGGAAGGGCTGCGCCTTGCCGCCATTGTTTCCAGTCGCAAGGACGACATCACCCAACGCTATCCCGATGTTGGTGTGCTGCAGACGCCCGAAGAGGCTTTTGCAGATCCGGCGATCGATCTTGTGGTCGTCGCCACCCCGAACGACTCTCATTTCGATCTCGCCCGGCGCGCGCTCGCCGCCGGCAAGCATGTGGTGGTCGACAAGCCGTTCGCGCGAACCGGAGACGAGGCACGAGCCCTGATCGCGCAGGCCAAGGGCCGCATTCTCAGCGTGTTCCACAATCGCCGTTGGGACAGCGATTTCCTCACCCTCAAGCAATTGATGCGCGACGGTGCGCTCGGCGAGATCGTGTATTTCGAGTCGCATTTCGACCGCTTCCGGCCGGTGGTGCGGGATCGCTGGCGCGAGCGCGCAGGTCCGGCGACCGGCAGCTGGTACGACCTCGGATCGCATCTGATCGATCAGGCACTGCAGTTGTTCGGGATGCCACTCGGCATCATGGCCGATTTGGGGAACCGACGCGACGGGGCGCTCACCACCGACTATTTCCGGGTTCTTCTGCGCTACGAGACGCTGCGGGTCGTTCTTTGTGGCGATTCACTGGCGCCAGCCGATGATCGCCGCTTGGTGGTGCATGGTTCACGCGCCAGTTTCATCAAACACGGGCTTGATCCGCAGGAGGCCTTTTTGGCTGGCGGCGGAAAACCATCCGATACGGGTTATGGCGTCGAGCCGAGACCCGCCGAACTGGTGTCGCCCGGTGCCGGCGGCAAGGCTGTTTCATCCGCGCGCGGAGATTATCCCGCTTTCTACAAGGGGCTGCGCGACGCCCTGGCCGGCTGGGCGCCGCTTCCTGTCACGGCGAGCGAAGCGCTCACCGTCATGACCTTGCTGGAAGCCGGAGAGGAGAGCGCGCGGCAGGCCGGTGAAATCACGCGATTCCACTGACAACATTGGGCCTAGCGCAGCAATGGCCGTGCGCCGTTGAGTCGAATCCGGTAGCTCGATAGCGCAGATTTTGGCGATACGCCCGTAACGGAACGATGCAAATCCATGCCAGGATATCCTGCATATGTGCGTCTCAGCGTCACATTGGCGCTCGAAACAGGCCGTGGCTGCAACCGAAGATGGGGCTTTGGGGAGCAGTCTTGCGCGTGCTGGCGGTTGAGTGGTTCGCCGGTCACCGACACCGCGCTTCTTCTTCCGCAAATGAGGTGAGCGGCAATCGCTGGAGCGGATGGGCCTGTGATTGCCGTTTGAATATGCCCTGAAGCGAACCAATACCTGGCCCGGATCGACCGGGACCACGGCCACTGTTTGCGCGTGCTGAATATGGCGCAAATCCTGTGTTTTTGGGTATCGCGCACGAGACTCGCACTTCGAGCCGTTCGGATTCAAACAAATGCTGGCGGTGGATACTGCTGCTGCCTTGTGGCGCGCCGTCGCCGCGGACCATTCAAATGGAACAGGGACGAAATACTCCACGGTGCACCGATCATGACCGGTCGTCACCCGGATTCCGCGAAAAAGGGCGCACATTTGTCTCAACAAAGATTATAAGGTGGGGACATCGCGTTTTTCCGTTGTGGCCGGTATTTCATTGATTCCCGGGAGTTGCCGAATGGCGCCACCGGGTTATCTTTATGCGGCCTCAGGCAGGCACCCATTGTGGTTGAGAACAAAAACGAACAGCGCACAACAGAATGAGAACACGATGATATCTTCGCAGGTGTCGGGACCATCAGACAGACGCAAGCGTTCACGGGTGTTGGACGCCGAAGTGGGACAGGCCATTCGCCTGCACCGGAAGAATGCCAAGATGACATTGCAGGGCTTGGCCGACCGGCTTGGCATCGCCTACCAGCAGGTTCAGAAATACGAGACAGGCGTTAATCGCGTGGGGGCGGGGCGGCTGATGGAGATCGCCGAGATCCTGAACGTCCCCGTGGCCAGTTTTTTCGAGGGCGCGCGCGTGAAGGCGGACGAAGGCGGCAATCCGCAGGACACCGAAGCGGTGGTGCAGGGGCGCCAGCTTCTGATGACATTTATGCGGATCACCGATCCCGAGAAGCGCCACTCCGCTCTGGCTTATGTTCAGTCTCTGCTGGAACAGGAGAACTGATCCTCGCGTGCGATGTTCCGTCCTCGGAGCATCGTTGATGACGCGGTGGCAGTGCAGCAATACCATTCCCGGCGGATCACGGCGGCAGCCGCGTGCTAGAACAGGTCCGGTTGGTCAGGTCTGGGCTTGGGCGGTGGCTTGGTCGCACGGCGCATGTCGAGGCCCCGGCGGGAGGGGCGCAGCAGAGCCTTCAACGCGCCGATCGATGCCGGTTCTTCGCCGAGCCATTTGGGCCAGTCCTTGTCCTCAATAATGGCCGGCATGCGGTCGGTGATCGTGCCGATCAGTTCGTTGGGGGGAACCGTCACCATCGCGAAGCTCAGCAGCGATGGGCCCTGTGGCTCGCTCCAGCGCTCCCAGATCACGGCGATGGCAACCGGCTTGCCGTCCTGCGGCGTCAGCACATGCTGCTCCGTCTTGGTCGGCGTGACCTCACGGCCTTCGTTGAACGTGGTGACGGCCACCAGCCCGCGCCGGTGCAAAAAGGCGTCCCGGAAG
>JBJKRM010000035.1:0-2825 GCA_046704685.1 Rhizomicrobium sp. | reverse complement strand
GAACGGGTACGGCTGTCGGATATCCCCCAGTGGGCAATGCGGCTTGAGTCTGGGTGGGAACGCCACCCATGGAGGCATCGCCATAGCGTATGGTGATCGCGTCGCTGGGGCTTGCGTTCTCGCCTGTACCCACAATGTTGTCCGTAATGACGACGGGGGAAAGGCGGTTGGTAACGTCTGTAATGCCGTCCGGAACGTCTGTCGTGCTATTGATGGTCAGCGATGTGCATGACAGCGGATTGCCGTTGGTCGTGGACATCAAGGGGTAGCCCGCCAACTGCAGATCGTGCGAGATCGTATACAGCGCGATGCCGCCGTTGGTCTGCGCGTCGGCCGATCCCGTGGTACTGCGGCTCTGCGCTTCAAAAACCGAAATGACCTGGACGATGACCAGGGTGGCGAGCATACCGATAGCCAGACCGACCATGAGCTCGACCAGGGTGAATCCGCTTTGATATGAGGGCAGGCGCCCGCTGTTCGGTCGCATGATCTCAGCCCCCGGCTATCTGGGCAGTGGTAGTGAAATTATGCTGCACCTCGTTCGCGCCCGGCAGTTGCCAGGTAATGGTGACCGTGAACTGGTTGGGACCGGTTTGAGCGACAGTCAGCTTTCCATCGGGCAGCTGCGAGGAGATATCGGTATTGGCTTGAACGTAGCCGGCGGCATTGGCCGGGTCCGCCCACATCCGGCCGATTGTTTGCTGGGCGATATAGCCGGCATCGGAACGGTATTTCGAATCGGTAGTGTTCTTGACCATGACGGCCTGCAAACCGACGATGGCCAGCACGCCCATCGAAAAAATGAGGATCGCGATCATCACCTCGAGCAAGACGACACCCTGCTGCGCAGATTTTGGACGGGGTAGGGTTTGGGTGAGCACGATCTTGCCTCCGATTAGCATGCGCTCGGGCTGGTGGAACCCACCGGCAGACTGGGATCGCACATCTTGGCTTGGCCGCCCGACGTTATCTCGACCCGCAGATTCTGGCTGGCCCCGACTGCGCTAAAGTCCAGTTGCGTAAGTTGAGCAGAACCGTCCAGGTTGGTTGTCACCACGCCGAGACTGTTGTAGGTAACGGTCGTTGCCGCTGAAGGCGTAGCGGTAGTGGCGACGTGCGTCGAGCCTTCAGTGCTGCACCTCGCGTCGATCGGGGGAGCCCCCGGAACCGGCTGGATCTCATAATCCACCGTCCAGGAAGAGCCGGCCCCGTTACAAGTGGGAGGATAGGGTCCCAGGACAAATTTGACGTTGGTATTGCGCGCCACCGCTTCCGCGCGCGCGCGTTGCAGTCCGTTGGTAATGGACTGCGCGGCTGCGCGAACCTCCGAATTGCGCAACATGATCTCGAAGCTGGGCACCGCCAAAGCCACCAGAATGGCCATGACTATAATGCCGACCATCAGCTCGATCATCGAAAATCCGGAGGACTTTCTGTTCGGAAAAGCGCTCAACACCCACCCCCGGTGTTGATCACCCAGCAGCTTGAGCTGTTGCCCCAGGGCGTCGTCGAAGTCTTGGTATTGTCCTGGTCGATGGTGTAGCTGAACGCGGACACGCTGCCGATTCCGGTCGCGGTGATCGTGTACGTCGTTGCCGTAAGGTTACTCGTGGCGTAGGTGAAATTCGTAGTCGCAGCAGGAGTCGGCCCGCCGACATAGGTGCGGTTGTCCTGAAAGAACTGTTCCATTTTGACCCGCCCGTCGGACAGGGCCGAAACGGCTTCCGCCAGCTTTCCGCGTGTAACGTAATTGGTGTAGGCGGGCAACGCAACGGCGGTCAGGATCGCGATCACGACGAGCACGATCATGAGTTCGATCAGGGTGAACCCCCTTGTTGTCTTCATGACAATCTCCCTTTCCTGGACATCCCTTGACGAAATAATAGGCCGATGCCGGGTCGAGTAAAGTTGCGTAGACAAAAGGTCGAATTTCGCGCATGAACGGTCGATTTCCGCCGCTTTTTCCTGGGTCGGAGCCTGTTTTTACCCGGGCACGGCTATGAGGCCGGCTTCGCCCTGGGAACCGGCCTGCCGCCGCTGCCGGCCCCGTCTGCTACAGCAGCGATCGAATCGCCACGCCTGCGCGGCCGATCTCTGCCCGCAGGCTCGCCATGCCGGAGCCGGTGTTTGCCTCGGAAAGGGTGATTCTGAAGTTATGGATCGACGGATTCGGCGACCTGGTCTCGGCCGATGTCGAGAAGACCGAACTGCCGCAGGCCTATTCGGGAACCGCGGCTGCAGCCTTCAGGACCCCGCACTTCGTTCGCGGAGAAATCGACGGCCACCGCGCGGGTATCATGATGGGAATCGAGACCAGCTACGGCACCGGCTCTGCGCCGGCATCTTGAGCGTAGGCGGGCGCGCACCGCCAAACGCGCCGTCTGTCGGGTGCTACTTGCTCTTGTCTTTCTCGATCAGCGCATAAGCGGAATGGTTGTGAATCGATTCGAAGTTTTCCGATTCCACCACATACCACTCGATGCGCTCGTCCTTGTTGAGCGCGGCGGCGACGTCGCGCACCATGTCCTCGACGAACTTGGGATTATCGTAGGCGAGCTCGGTCACGTACTTCTCGTCCGGACGCTTGAGCAGGCCGAACAGTTCGCAGGACGCCTGCTTCTCCACCACGTCGACGATGTCCTCGATCCAGACGAAACCGCTGGTGCGCGCGGTAACCGTCACGTGCGAGCGTTGGTTATGCGCGCCGTACTCGGAAATCTTCTTCGAGCACGGGCACAGGCTGGTCACCGGCACCAGCACTTTCATGGTGAAGCGCTGCTTGCCCTGGTCGATGTCGCCGATGAAGGTGACGTCATAGTCCATCA
>JBJKRM010000034.1:0-5670 GCA_046704685.1 Rhizomicrobium sp. | reverse complement strand
GGCTACGGCTATTTCTGGGGCATGATGACCGGCATCCTGTCGGCCTTGATCCTGCCGTTCATCCTGCCGCCGGATTTGCAAGCGGCCTGGCAGGCCAACCCGGCCATACCGGTGATGATCCGGGACCTGCTGACCCTGCCGACGGCTTTGGTCTGCTTCCCGGCGATCCTTCTCATCTCGCTGGTCGGCTGCTTCGCCGGCACCTATCTGTCGAAGCCGGAAGACGAAGAGGTGCTGAAGGCCTTCTACAAGAAGACCCGTCCCTGGGGCTTCTGGGGCCCGATCCTCAAGAAGGTGCAGGCGGAAGACCCCAGCTTCAAGCCGAACGGCGACTTCTGGCTCGATATGTTCAACATCGTGGTCGGCATCGTCTGGCAGACCTCGCTGGTGGCGGCGCCGATCTATGTGGTGATCCGCGAATACGGCAAGGCCGAGATCGCCGGCATCATCATCGCGGTGACCACCATCGTGCTCTACTTCACCTGGATGCGGCACCTCGACAAGGCCTATCCGGATTCCGAAATCAATGCGGAAGCGCCCAAAGCGGCCGTGGCCGCGGAGTAGAGAACACCGTCATATCTTCGCAAGGGGCCGGAGAAATCCGGCCCCTTTTTTGTCCGGCGCGATCAAGACCTCTGTCGCGACAGGCCCATGGCGGAGGTCACAAACAGACCGAGCGTGACGCCGAAGAACAGGCCCCCCAGCGCGGTGATGGCAAAGCTGAACGGCACGATCTGGGACAGAAACGCGAAAAACCGGTCATATGCCGCGGCACCGCTCAACGGCCCCCACCGGACGATCGCCACGGCGATCTCGGCGAGCGCGCCCAACAGCCCCATCGGCACACCCCAGAAAAGCACGCCCACAACCGTGGTTCGCGCCAGCGCGCGGGACAAGCCGGCGTCCTGCCTGTCCGTGCGCAATTTGGCCATCAGCCCGTTGGAAAGAAACACCAGCACAGCGGCAAACAAACCATAGACGGCGGGCGCATCGTCCCCCGGAAGACCACGAAGCCAGGGGAACGGACGCGCCAAGACCGGCGCCCCGTGCAGATAGGCGCTGCCCAACAGGCCGCTGAAGAAGATCGCCGCCGCCAGCCAGCCGAACCATCGATGATGGCGCGCGTGAAACGCCAGCAGCTTGCTCTCCTTGGCACCATCAAGGCGGCCCGTAAGGCGCTTTTCCCGCGACGCCCGATGAAACCCGGCAGCAAGACCGGCCACAAGGAGGAACCCGTACAGCCAAGGCTGCGTGCGGTAGCTGGTCAGCGTGCCGGCGATCGGCCCTTCCATGGCGAGCACGACAACGGTGCCCACCAGGATGATGAAACCAATCGCTTTCTCCAAAGCGGAAACAAGAAAGCTGCGTTGCGCGGCGTCTTGCGCATACCGTGCCGCAATTTCATCAGCAGACAGCACGCCGCCCTGGCGCTTCAGCCGCCAGATGTTCAACAAGGACAGCGACAGGAAGCCGGCCAGGAAACCCGCGAGAGACGCCATGCTCGGCAGGCCGGGTATGGCCCGCAACGCCAGGGCAAGAGCCAAGCCAACGAAATAGCCAATGACCGCTTCCGCCCGCTGCTGGCTTGGCGATTTGTAGACCATGAACACTTGCGTCATCGCATCCCCTCCGCAGAACAGGCGACAGCTTCGCCATTTGCGCCGTAAATGAAACCCCCGTCCCGCTCCGGCTGCCCGAGAAAATGGACAATGGCTTTCGGTTGCCTGTCGTCAATTCTTTCGGAAAATTTAGGAAGCGATCTTGCGGACTCGATGGCTCGATTGTTTGCGGCGGACACTATCGGCGCTACGCATTGCTTGATGGTCCACCCAAGGAATCTGGTAGAACTCCGGTGTCGCAGCGGCGCCAAGCCTCATGCCATGCGATCCTGATTTGTGCGAAACAGCCACGGTCTCAGTGTGTCTCGGTTTTCTCATGCACTATCAATTGCAGTTCACCGACGACAGAGGTCAGGCCTTCGCGGCCGGCTCCCTCCACGCCAAAGATGATGAGCAGGCCATTGCCAAGGCCGAATGCCTGTACCGCAGCCGCGTCGGCTTCGGCTACGAGATCTGGCAACAACAGCGGTGGATTCACAGCGAAGGCTACAAGGGAACACGCTTCGCCCTATTGATCCGGCGTATTTGGCAAGGGCGCACCATCGGCGTCGCCGGCTCCTGATATCGCAACAAAGCCCGGCAAGCAGTGTTCGACCGGCCGATGCCGGTCCGAATGCGCGCAAAAAAGGGGCTGCCTTGCGGCAGCCCCTATCCGGACAAGAATGACCATACCGGCGCGGGATCAATCGATGCGCGGCGCGGTCTGATCGCGGCCGTTCTGATGCAAGATGACGGCGGTCGCATGGCCCTTGGCGTCGGTGACGAAGGTGAGCTGCGCCGCCACGACGGTGTAGAAGAAATTCTTCGGCCCGTAAGGATAAACCTCGAACTTCGACTGGCCTGTCAGCTGGGCGTAGAGATGGTTGCCTTCACGGGTGACGGTGAGGATCGCATCCGGCGCAAACTGGTAGCGGCCGACATAGAAGCCGAGCAGTTTCGGATCGATGGCGACGACCTTGTGCGGCTGGCGCTGCGCGGCGAGCTTCTGCTCCGCCTTGGTATCCTCTTGCACGGCTGCATCCTTTGTGGTGCGCACCGCTTTCATGTTCATGCCGTGCTGGTGCAGCACCAGCCCCGTGACATGGCCTTGGGCATCGGACTGGAACGTGATGCTGGCTCTGACGACCTTGTAGAAGAACTCGTTGGGGGCCGAGGGAAATATTTCGATGCTGGGTTGGCCCGTCAGCTGCGCCGTCAAATGATCACCGTCGCGTTTCACGGTAAGGACCATGCCCGCCGGCGGCGTGCCGGCTTCGAATCGGTAATAGCCCTGATAGGACTCGAGCTGCGCCGGGCTAACGGACACGGCCTTGGGTTCGGTCTGCGCCGTGGCGGTGACGCTCATGGACGCCAGCGCCACCAGCGGCACGACCAGCGCCGACAACACAACCCGCTTGCCCCAGTTGAGGCGCGAAGTGAGCGTGGTCGAAGCCAGAATGCGATCAATACGGGCTTTGACCGTGGCCGGCCGCGCCATGGCAACGCCGGCCGGCGTCTTGGTGAGAGAACTCGAGATGTCCAATAGAACCTCCGCATAGTTGGGACGATCCGCGATCTGCTCCAGCGCGGCGTCGTCGCTGATGTTCTCGGCCAGAGCGGTGAGCTTGCCGTGCAGCCACCACGCCGCCGGGTTGAACCAGAACACCCCCCGGTTCAGGCTGGTGAGGATCTGGATGTAGAAATCGCCGTTCTCGACATGCGAGCGCTCGTGGATGACGACGGCCCGACGCTTGTCATCGGGCCAATCGACATAATCCTTGGGCAGCAACACCGTCGAACCGAAGGTGACGGGCACGCTGGTGGCGGTGCTGGTGCGGGCATCGAGCCCGTTGGTCCAGGCTTCGCGGATGGGCTCGGCGGTGCGGGTCATGCGCCAGGTCAAGACAAGCCCCATGACGAGACGCAGCACGAAGAAGGCGGCAACCGCGAGATAAATCCACCATGCAACGGCCAGCCAGGACAAGGCGACAGGCGCCGCCGGCGCCGTGGCGCCGACCGCCGCCGCCTCTACGGGCGCCGCCTTGACCACCGGCAAAGCCAGCAAGGCGCTGTGCGGATCCACCGTGCCGATGGGGATGACGACGACCTGCATCAGCAGCGGCATCAGCAAAGACGCCACCAGCGCCGCCCGCCAGGCAGCGGACTGGACGCGGCTGTCGCGGATTCGCAGCGCCGCCAGCAACAGCCAGAACACGGCGATCAGCCCGAATGCGCGGAGCGCGGCCTCCGCCACGGTTTCCAGCATCATTTCTTTGCCCTCGCAGTGGCGATCTTGCCGGCCAGCTTCTTGAGCTGTTCCTGGTCGAGCATCTCGGTGTCGACCATGCCGACCAGGACCTCCTCCACCGAACCGTTGCAGAACCAGTCGACGATCCGCTTCACCGCTTTGGCCGCCACATGGCGGCGCGCCTCGGACGCGGCATAGAGATAGGTGCGCCCTTCGACGCTGTGCGAGACGTAGCCCTTGTCCTCCAACCGCTTGAGCACGGTGCGGACGGTGGATTCCTTGAGCTTGCGCGACAGGCGCTCGCGCACCTGTTCGGCGGTCAGCGGGCCGAAGCCCCACACCAGCTGCATGACCTCGCGTTCGAGGTCGCCAAGATCGGGAAGCGAAGCGGTCATTGGTAGCGTTACTCAGTATAGCGCTACACGTTGTAGCATTTACGCGTGATCTTGCCAAGCCGGTGGTGAGCGGGAAATGCCGCCGGTTTCCGGCCGTCCGGTTTTTTCCAGCGAATCCCGCACGCAAAAAAAGGGGCTGCCCGATGGCAGCCCCTTGGCTGACGGCTTGGCCCTCCCCCCGGATAGGCCCGCCGCGCCTAGTGTCCCGATTCCGAAATTCGCCACATCTCGATATCGGCTCCTCGCGAATTTCGGAATCGCAAGGACACTAGCAATTTTTTATTTCTAGCGTCGCTTTGGTTTCGACGTTCGCCGAGCGGCTGATATCGGCAGATTTTGTTGAAGAACTCGATAGTGAGCGCGGCCTTCCTGGTTTCCGAGGAGCGGCGTCGGGTGTTTGGGCGCCGCCCGGCTTCAGATTGCCATGGCGGGCTGAGGCATTGGGATCAGCTTGGCAAGCTTTCTGAGGTTTTGGGCTGTCGCGGCCAGGGTGAACTCGTCGCGGGCCCCGCAGGGGCCTCGTAATCGTAGTCGCCCGAGCCGAAGGATGC
The DNA here is from genome assembly GCA_046704685.1 of Rhizomicrobium sp. Taxonomy (GTDB): domain Bacteria; phylum Pseudomonadota; class Alphaproteobacteria; order Micropepsales; family Micropepsaceae; genus Rhizomicrobium. Next base: position 878 of record JBJKRM010000034.1, on the reverse strand, counting down.
GCTTGAGGTGCGCGAACAGCATCTCGACCTTTTTGCGCTCGCGGCGGGACTGAAGATATTCGGGTGTGTCGCGCAGATTGCGGACCACGTCGCGTGCAGCCTCATGCACGCTGACGGACAGTTTGCGCGGGTGCGGACCGGGACAGCACTTGTCCTTGAGAGGGCACGCCGCGCAGTCCCGCCTTTCGGCGCGATAGAGCCTTCGATTGCCCCAGACGATCCCCGTGCGGGGCTTGGTGAACGGCTTGCGGTATTGCACCAGCAGCTTGCCCGCCGGGCAGGTGTAGCTGTTGGTGTCGGCATCGAAGCGGAAGTCCGACAGGCTGAAGGTGCCGTCGCTCCGTTCGGATTTGTCCCATAGCGCCACATGCGGGGCGATGTTCTTCTCGTTGACGATCCAGTTCAAAATCTCCGCCGAGCCGTAGGCGGTGTCACCGCTGAGCCGCTGCGGCTTCAGCCCGAAACGCTCTTCGGTGCGGTCGATCATGGTTTTGGTGGCGCCCACTTCCGCCTGCCGGATGGCGCGGGTTGGTTCCACGTCCATGATAATCGAGGCTTTCAGGTCGATCAGATAGTTGTCCGAGTAGGCGAAGAAGGCATGGCCCTTGTGGGCGCCGGTCCACTGGGCCGCCGGATCGGACTTGGCGATGAACTTCGGCGTCACTTCGCTCGCCGTGCCCCAGGCCGCCTTGTCGAGCGTGTCGAGATATTCCTGCACCGAGCGCCGGGTTTTCGCCAGTTCGGGCCAATCGGTCTGTTCCGTGCCTTCCACCGAGCGCTGCTTGTTGGCGTCCGCTGCGATCAGGCTGGCATCCACCGCAAAGCCCTCGCCGCCGACCAGACCCTCCTTGATGGCCCGGCGCACCACAGTCTCAAAG
>JBJKRM010000033.1:0-11905 GCA_046704685.1 Rhizomicrobium sp. | reverse complement strand
GAAGCATCTGCTTGCCTTGATCAACGACATCCTTGACCTGTCCAAATCGGAAGCCGGCCAGCTCGAGCTTCATTGCGAGCCCGTCGATATAGGCGCATTGCTGCAGGACTGTGTGCGCTTCGTAGCTGGACGGGCGGCAGACCGGAAGGTTCTGCTCGAACTCACCGTGCCTGGCGATCTTCCGTCCGTAACGGCGGACGCGTTGCGCATCAAGCAGGTCGTGCTGAATCTACTATCAAACGCCGTAAAATTCACGCTGGCAGATGGATCAGTGCAGGTCTTGGCCGGGCTGAGCACCGAGGGTGGTGTTGAGATGGTTGTGCGGGACACAGGGATAGGGATGGAGCCGGAGCAGATTCCCATTGCTTTGGAGGCCTTTCGACAGATCGATTCCCCGCTGTCGCGCAATGTTGAAGGCACGGGGCTTGGGCTTTCGCTTGCGAAGTCGCTCGCCGAGTGCCATGGCGGTGCCCTCGAAATTGATAGTGCGCCAAACCAGGGGACGACGGTGCGATTCGTGCTGCCGCCGGGCCGGACAATTTGGCTGGAAGACCGCACAGCGATGATTGCCTGAAGACCACCGCCGCGAAAATCCGTTTGCTGATCTCTTCATCCGTCCGCGTCAGTAGCGCGAGACGATCTTGGCCTGCTCAGGCCTGATCCGCTCCTCAAGCGGGACTGCGCTTTTCCCGATGTAGATGAAACCTGCAATCCGCTCATCCGGTTTGAGCCCGAGTCGTTCCTTTACGCCAGGATGATAGGCGTACCACTCGGTCAGCCAGTTCGCGACGTAGCTGAGTGCGTGGGCCGCAATCAGCATCGTCTGGCACACCGCCCCGGCCGATAACACCTGCTCCCAGACTGGAATGGGAATCGCTTCTCGTACGCGGCTGACCACGGCGACGACCACCGGGGCCCGCAGCAATCTGGCAGCTTCGAGAGCGGCACGGTCCTCGGTAATCTTTTCCGTCTCGCGCAGGGCTTCGACAATCATGTGGCCAAAGCGGGCACGGGCCTCGCCCTCGAACACAATGAAGCGCCAGGGAAACAGCTTGCCGTGATCAGGTACACGCGAGGCGGCCTGCAGAATCGTCTCCAGTTCGGCCTCGGAGGGGCCTGGCCCGGTCATGGCTTTGGCCGATCCGGAGCGCCGGGAGAGGAGGAGGTCGATGGTCTGCGGGGCAGGGTGGTTGAGGACCTTTTCCATAATTTCCTTACGATTATTGGACTTGTAGCACTTCGTCCTTATCTTAAGCGAAGTGCGCCGGTTTGAAGGATGAGCCGCGCCTAAGATAGAATGCGCCCCAGGAGAGGAAAATGGCCGTTTCGCTCGAAAAACTTGCTAGTGTCGATCCCATCTGGAGCGCCCTGCGGAAACAGGCTGAGGAATTGGCTACCCGCGAGACCGCCTTGGCGAGCTTCATCCACGCCACCATCCTCAATCACGCCCGTCTGGAAGATGCGCTGTCTTACCACCTCGCCAAGAAAATCGGTGGGGACGATGTCAGTCCGATGCTGGCGCGGGAAATATTCGATCAGGCAATGGCCGCGGACCCTGAGATCGGAGCCGCCGTTCGCGCCGATCTTTCGGCTGTGTTTGAGCGCGATCCGGCATGCCACTCCTATGTTGAGGCCTTCCTCTTTTTCAAGGGCTTCCATGCTCTCGAGTGCTACAGAATCGGGCACTGGCTGTGGGCGCAGCACCGCGACGGCATGGCCTTGTTCTTCCAGAGTCGGATTTCAGAACTTTTCCACGTGGACATCCAACCCGCGGCGCACCTGGGGCGTGGCATCATGATTGACCACGCGACGGGGGTCGTTATTGGTGAGACGGCCGTGGTCGAAGACGATGTGTCGATGCTACATGGTGTGACACTCGGCGGCACCGGCAAGGAGACGGGCGACCGGCACCCCAAGATCGGGCGTGGTGTACTGCTGTCGATGGGCGCCAAAGTTCTCGGCAACATTCGTGTCGGTGAGTATTCACGCATCGGTGCGGGCTCGGTGGTGCTCAAGTCGATTCCGGCCCGCTGCACGGCAGTGGGCGTGCCGGCCAAGGTCGTGCATTGCTCCAGTTGTGACCGTCCTAGCCAGGAAATGAACCAGTTGATCGACGACGAGGGCTGAGGCGGGCTGTCGCGGCCGTGGACGCACTCCGTCGGGGTCTGTCCGAAGTGGCTTGACCCGCCCCGGCAGCCGTGCGAGTCCAGTTGCGCTCGCGATGGAGGCGACCTTGACCCGAAGCGAAATTTGGCGCGTTGAGAAGTATCTGCGGAACCTTTTCCGCCTCGATACGATCACCCTCGTTGAACGCCCCAAACAACCCGACTCTGTGGAGGTCCAGGTGAACGGTGAGTTCATCGGCGTGATCTTCAAGGATGAGGAGGATGGCGAGGTGTCCTACGCCTTCAATATGGCGATCCTGGAAATGGATTTGCCTGAAGCGCCGACGAGTCGCGCAGGTTAAGCAGTGATGCTTGAGCTGCGGGCCGGTGGCGGTTTCCGCAAGGCGGTCAAGCAGTTTTATTTTGGAAATCGTCTGATTGTTGTGTCAGCGGTGCTGTCGATTGCCGGTGTGATCACAGGCACGACGAGTGCTATGGCCTTGCTGCAAAAAGTGGCACCAGCCGGCGGTGCCGTGTTGGCTGCGGCTATTCTGTTGGCGGCCACTATAAGCTTTTTTCAAACACGACATCTTCCGCTCGCCGCCATGACGGCGCTGGCACCGGTTCCCGGTCTGCTGTGGGCGGCGCCGGTCAGCGGCGGTTCGGAATTCGGTGCGGTTCCGGTTCTAGCGTATGGTTTTAGCTTGGCCTTTGCCACGTTGATTGCCAGGCGAAAAGTCGGGCGTGTGCTCGGTGAGGCTGTGCAAGCGCATGCGTGGCGCCCAGCCGCTGTGGCCGTGGCAATGATGGCCTTGTTTGCTGTGCTGTGGTTGCGTCACACGCCGCTGGCGGATGCTGGTCTTCAGGCCGTAGCGGATAGCGCCTTTTCGGTACTGTCGACGGTCGTCCTGTTGCCGTTGGCACTGACTTGGCTCCATTTTGACGAAAGTTTCGTTGTTCGGGCAAACCGCAAGCGCGAACAGCGTGCTCGCCTGTTCGAATGGGTGGCGCAGATCACGATCCCTCGTTGGGCTTTCAGCTTCACGGGCATCACCATTATTTTCCTCGCGCTCGGCTGGTACGGCGCGGATCCTCTTATCCGAAAGGATATTTTCCTGAGGGCTGGTGCGGTGATGGTGGTCGCCATCGGGGCTGGCGCCGTTGCCGGGGGGTGGCGCCAAGGTTTGTCGGTCACTTTGGTCGTCTCGACCATATGTTTGATCATGCTGTGGGCCACGGTCGTTGATTCGGCTGCGCCATCTGCTGTGGTTGCTGTGCTTCAGGTCACGACATTGGGTATCTTCTTCGCTTTGTATCAAGCGTATCAGGCCTCTGCATTGCGCGATCGGAATGAACCGGTGATGATTGCAGAGCGTCGCGTCTTGGAGCAGGCGAGTGGGCTAAGCTTTGCCGGACTCGGTGCCGTGGCTGCGGCCTTGCCGATGGTGCCACTTTGGCAGGGGTCTGTGCCGTCACTGATTGGAACGCTCGTGGCCGTGGGGGCCGCGACGGCCCTGGTGCCGGCAGTATCGACGGCACTCGAGATATTCGTTCCGCGTCGACGCTCGATTGAGGAACTCTACGGCAGCAAAAAGACGCCACGGCCGCGTTAGTGTCCGGGCGGCTTTTGAAATGATTTGATGAGTCGATTGACGTTTGCCGCTATCTCACGCCAGTCCGAGTGATGACTCCGCTTGAACCGGTAGGTCAGCGATACGCCTTTATCCAGCAATATTTCGCGCAGGCAACTCGGGCTGGGCACATCGCGCGTCAGGCGGACGCAGCGCAGGACGACGGGGCCGTGCTTTCCTTCGCCGACATACAGATCCTCGTCGTGATACCCGGAATCCGCACGAAACGTATATTGGTGTAGCCCGAACGGACCTTCGGTGCCTTTGCGATCGACGACGTAATCGAGGTAGACGCGCCTCAGTTTGTCGGCTTCGGTCAGACGCAACCGTTCGCGATGAATGGTGATGTAGATGACGCGTGAATCCGGCGCGTTGCTGGCGAACTTGCTGGCGTCCCAGTTTGACCATCCGGTCAGTTCGGGCAGGAGGGCGAACATGGCGATTTCGTGCCGGTCACCGCCCTGCCGGGCGCTGGCATACAGCAGGTAGTTGGCTGGAATGCGGAATAGATGTCCATTCACCTTCAGCGCGATAATGTCGCTGCGAGATGTTGGTGAGATCTGTTCTTCGAAGAGGCTTGGCGCTGATGGTGCTAAGTAGAGCAACAGAAACATGGCCGACAGGATGAACGTAACCATAAAAACGCCCAGCGGAATCCACCACCCTGAGCGTTTGCGCACGATCTCATCATCATCGGTCGAACGGCTCATTACCCTGCCCGAGTCGAAGCTGGTCCATACTATCCAACATCGTCCAAGGGATCGTTAGCGGATCGCGCCAATTCGACACGCTGTCCAGCCGCTTAGGCCGTTGAAAGGCGCCCAAGCCTGTCTGACCGTCCCATCCCGGCACAAAAACCTGCCGCCGGGCAGGCATGGCACCTGCAGTCTGATCCCCAAACCCCAAGGGGACCAGCATGATACACGGACTTTTGATTGTTCTATTTGCGGTTGCCATTGGCTTCACGGCCTCTGGAATCACATCCAATGTCTACAAGCTGATCGCCAAGAAGCCGGAATCCACCCGTGCCAAGATCATTTACGCGGGGGTCATGGTGCTGGCTGGTCCCAGCGTCCTATTTGAGAATGCCGCCACCAGCTTCCGCGCCAAAAAGTGCTCCGGACTGGCCTTCTGGCTGGCCGTCTGCGTTACAGGGTACTGGAGCTTCGTCCTTGGGCTGTTCGTCCTAAACCTTTACGTCGCGAGGTAGGTTTCACAATACTGTCAGCATACCGACGACCAACGGGTGCCGGACGATATCGCAATCAGAGAGCCGTACCACTGCAATCTCTGGGACTTTCTCAAGCCGCTCTGCCACGTCTCGAAGTCCCGACATGCCGGACAGCAGGTCCGTCTGGTCCGGATCGCCTGTCAGCACCATGGTTGATCGCCAGCCGAGCCGAGTGAGCAGCATTTTTAACTGCCCGTAAGTGCAGTTTTGGGCTTCGTCGATCACAACGAAGCAGTCGTTGAGCGTGCGGCCTCTCATATAGGCCACCGGGGCGATCTCGATAATACCTTCCGCGACCAGCGCCTTCAGACGTTTTGTGCCCAGCCGTTCCGTCAGTGCGTCGTACAGGGGGCGAAGGTAGGGCGCCAGCTTGTGTTCTAGGTCGCCCGGCAGGAAGCCGAGGCTTTCGCCCGCCTCAACGGCTGGCCGGGAGAGTACGACCCGGCTGACGCGACCTGCTTCGAGAGCCTCTACGCCTTTGGCTACGGCAAGATAGGTCTTTCCGGTGCCCGCTGGCCCCAGCGCCACGGTCACCGCGCGGTCGTCGATGGCACTCATCAACCGCTGTTGCGCCGGGCTCATGGCCCGGACATTTTTCACATATTTTCGATCACGCGCCCCGTCGTCACGCGGGCTCCAGCCCGACCGGGACGGAAACAATGGATGCACGTTCTCGATGTCAGCACTCTCACGGGACTTGTAACGCGCGGACCGCTTGGCCATGGGATCTCCCTGGTCAACTCACAGACGCCAACAACTTCGTGGATAGAGGGGAAGCGACGGCGGTGAAGCCGGAAAAAGCCTGAAATCTCTAGTGTGCAACGCCGCACTGGCTCTCTTCCCCAATGTGATTTCACGTCGAATCACGCGACTGTATTCAGAATAACAGAACGAAAAAAACCGGCAGCAGAAATTTCGCCGCGCGTTGTGTCTGGCGCAGTGCCGATTTGATCGTCACAATGCTGTCGCAACAGGCAGTATCGGATTCGCACCATGCCGCTCTATGCCATTGATGGCATCGCGCCGGAATTGCCAGCTGACGGTCAGTGCTACATCGCACCGACTGCGGTGCTGATCGGCCGTGTTCGACTCTTGCCGAATGCCAGCGTGTGGTTTGGAGCAGTGCTGCGCGGCGACAATGACTGGATCACCGTCGGTGAGAATTCGAATGTGCAGGACAATTCTGTCGTTCATACCGATCCAGGCCAGCCCGTTACATTGGGGGCGAACGTCACGGTCGGTCACAATGTGATCCTTCATTCCACGAGCGTGGGTGACAACTCTCTGATCGGAATGGGGGCTACTCTGCTCTGCTCAACCGCTCGCGCATTGGCTCGTTCAGCGTTGTCGGCGCCCATGCTCTTGTACCGGAGGAAAAGGAATATCCCGATGGCTCGCTGATCCTCGGCACGCCGGCACGATTGATGCGTGCCTTGACCGATGAGCAGAAGGCACTACTGCAATGTTCGGCTGACATCTATGTCGCCAATGGCAAACGCTTTCGTGAGAAGCTTGTTGCCCTGGGCTGAGGGGTGCGCAGAGATTACTCTGCTGCCTGTGGTTCCAGTGCCTTCTGCCAGACACGACGGATGCGGCTGTCGGCTTCTGGACCATAGTTGAACCAGGCGGCCTTGTTGCGCGTGGCGTCAACAACAAACAGCATGTCGATGCGGCCTAGCTTCTGGATCAGTTGGTTGCGCAGTGCATTGAGTGTCATGTCGCTGGTCAGTAGCCATGCTTGGGGCAATAGGGCCGTGGCCTGGCCGCATTTGAAGATCTCTTCTTCAAGACCGGAGATGGACCGCGATTTCATTTCTGCAATGATGATGAAGCGCGATTGCTGAACGCTTTCGGTTTCAGTCTTACCGAACCCGTGCTGGCCGATATCCCCTTCCGCGGTGAAGAAGACCGGGCGCTGGGATTGCTGTGGCCGGAACAGCGCAGCGAGGTCTCGATCTTCGCACGCCGGCCTGTATTCTGCGCCGCCATCACGCGCCACCAGCGAGTGGGGCGCCAGGCGTCCTTCCGACAGGAAGCCCCGCAGTTGTTCCAGGGCGTAGGGGCCGTAACTGCGATCGTTCGCTCTGATGGTCCAGGTTGGCGGCATGGTGTCGCGATAGTCCTTGGCTCCATTAGGATAATTTCGACTGGTTACCCAATGATTGCTGTTGTCCTTAGAAAGAAAACGGGCCCGGAAAGCCGTCCGGGCCCTCAAGGTTGTGCTACGGAGCAGACAAATCAGTCGTCGAAATGCCAATTGCCGTCTTCCCGGCGGCAGGCGGTTCCTGAACGGGTATAGCTGCGGCCGCGCGCATAAGTTGTTTCGCTCCACGTGCGGCAGACCCGGCCGTCACGATGGAATTCGCGTCGTGGGACGAAATAGCCGTAGTCACGACCGTGACGCCATTCATAGCGGCGGCCGAGATCGCCATCGAGGCCACGGGCATAGGCGCGGAAGGCATAGGGGTGATCTTCGCAGGGCATGTCGTGCGCCACCGCGTTGCCGAGTAGGCCGCCGAGGATGGCACCGCCGACGACCGCGCCGCCATTGCCGTGACTGGCAGCGCCGCCAATCAATCCGCCGGCGATGGCGCCGAAGATCGTGCCGGCGGCAGTGTTCCCGTTGCGGCAGTTCTCCTCGTATTGGCCCTCGCGGTAGTATTCTCGATCAGGGGGCGGCCCTCTATCGTAGCCCTCATTGTCATCTTGATTACGGAAGCGGTGATAGCGGCCGTCGCGGTCGTAATACCCGCTGTGGTCGGTCCGGCTGTAATAGCCATCCGGATCGCCGCCGGGCGGCGGTCCCCATGCCTGAGCCCATGCAGCTGTCCCTGTCAGCAGCGCCATGGCTGCTCCCGCCAGCAACAGTTTTCTCATTGTCTGACCTCTCTCATATCCAAATCCGCTCAACGGATAGGCAACATCTTACTCCCAGCCTGAACCCGTGGTGAACGGATTGGGGCAGGAATCTGGCCTGAAACAACCATCAGATTCTCGATCAGGACCCAAAATTATCACAACCAGCCGACGGAGTTCGAGCTTGCCTCGACAACTCGAACGGAAGGTATAGGCGAGCGCGCGGTCGTCATGCGATCTGCGTGTCAAGCATGCGGGAGCGTCGCGAAACTGCACTTCGCACCCATTTGCGCAACGAAATTGCCAGAAGCGAACGGCACGAGGGCTGTTCTTTTGATGCCACGGTGGTGATGGTTATGGGCGAGAGGCGTGCTGTAACTTTTCGTAAAGCTTGCAGCAAAGTGGTTGTTGCAGATTTTTCCACTTAGGCAAGACTGGCTGGAAAGGGGTATCGGCAGGGGTGCACGATGGCTTCCATCCTAGTGTTGGATGATTCCGCAAGCGTTCGTCAGATGATCAAAACCGCTCTGGCGGACAAGGGGCATAGTATCAAAGGGGTGACGAACGGCGTCCAAGGCATGCAGCTTGCCGACACGACGCCGTTCGATCTCGTCATCACGGATCTCAACATGCCGGAGATGGACGGCATCACTTTCACGCGGGAATTGCGCAAGCGGCCGGAATACGGCCGCGTGCCGGTGCTGTTCGTGTCGACGGAATCGCGCGAGTCGGTGAAACAGGAGGCAAGAGCGGCCGGTGCCACGGGCTGGATCACCAAGCCGTTTTCGCCGGAGCAACTCTGCCGCGTGGTCGAGAGAGTGCTCGGCCGATTAGCGGCATAGATCGCCCCCCAAGTCGTACCAGATGGGAACGGCTTTCGGGCTGGCCGCAACGGCTCGCGAAAGGGGGCTTGGCGGCCCCACTTCTTGCTCTCAGAACGGGCGGCGGCGGCGCACAACCGGAGAGTCGGCTATGAACAGCAAAAGGGTCAAACCGAACGGCACCATGAGGGCCATGCCGATCGTGTGATTGCCGATAGCGCTCCCGACGCCCCAGCCGATTGTGAAGCTAACCCCCATCGCCCCCACAACCTTCAGCAGCGAGCGTAACGGGCGCGCGCCCGTTATCGCGATCGTGGCCAACGCGCCCACGGCGGCGCCTACGGCCATGGCGATCGCCAGCCCATCAGCCAGGCAGGCCACCAGCCAACCGGCCAACGATCCAATCGCCATGGCGCCCGCTACCTTCAAAACGGACCGCACCGGGTTCGTGCCGAACAGGGCGATGGTGGCCAGAACGCCGATGGCAGCACCCGAGGCCATGGCAATCGCCACTTCGTCGGTGACGGAGGCGATCAGCCAGCCTGATGCGGCTCCGATCGCCATTGCGATAAACCACTTCATCGCGCCCTTCCCATAGCTTGCAGGCCCCTAAGGTACGATATGACCGATACCGTCGCGCAAGTGGAAAAAGGGCCTATGAGGGGTTTCCCTAAGGGGGAAACGGCGGTTTGTCCGGGGGCGGGGAGGGCACCAGCTGGGCTGTCAGGCAGTTTTCCGCCGCTTTGGATGGAGGACGCATCATACCTGAGGGGGCCGCACCATCGGGACCGAGCCACTGGCTCAGAATTTTCCAAGCCGATGCGTGAGCTTCTTCCAGACGATAGGGAGCACCACCTGTCGCAGGGGATGTTCCCAGTCGACAAGGGCGCGTCGGAACGCCGCCCGTGAAAACAGTCGCTGTTGATAGGCCGCCGCGTGGGGACGGTCGGCCAGCAGTTTCCTGTCGAGGGTCAGGAAGTGAAACCGCCGCAGCATGGCGCTCCACTCAAGGTCGGCCTGACTGTATTGCCGGCAGCACAGCCAGCCGCCAGCCCGAAACGGCCCGGTGGCCAACTGCGCCTCAAGTTTGTCCATGCTGTCGTAGATGGTGCGCATGAGCGCCTGCATCTCCTGTGGTGAATCCAGCGTGTCTTCGGTGAATTCCAGAATTTTCAACTTCTTCTCATAGGCGGCCCTGAGAAACGGGTCGTCTTTGTGGTCTTCCAGGAGCTTCTTCAGAATTGGCCGTTTGGCGCCATGGTTCTTCCGGCTGAACAGTCTCAAAATCAAAGGCCGCTTGTAATCGGGAACATCGCCGTAACTGAGCGCCTCGACAAAGATTCCTTTGGCAAGGCGTGAGAATTCTTCCACGCAGGCTTTTTCGCCCGGTTCTTCCGGCGTCAGCGTACTCTTGCCGAAGTGCTGGTCGACAAAACGGCAGATGTTGTACGCATCGGTCGTGATTTTGCCGTCGATGACCAAGGTCGGCACAACACAGCGCGGATTGATGCGAACATAGGCCGGGCTGTACTGCTCATAGGCGAGAATAAGCACCGGATGAGATGCCCATTTTACGCCGGCGTTTTCCAGCGCCAGTCGTGCGATCTGCGAATAATAGGACATGGAGAGATGATACAGATGCACCCCGGTCTGGGGCACACGGGGCGAAGCCACGTCCGTCAGTGGAGCCTCGATGTCTTCCGGTTCAATATTGGTATCGTAGGGTGACGTCGGCATGGCGGCCTACCGCGGAAGCAACATCTGCTTGCTACATTGATTCGTCACGGACAAAGATTTCAGGGCAAAGATGACCATGTGTTCTGCCTGGTACAACGACCAACGGGGCCGCGCGTGTGTCTTGTTCTGAAGCCAGCTCCGGCCCGATCACTTTGCCTTCGCATTTGGTAGAGTGAGAGTCAGCGTAAGGTGCTGGTAGTCGATCACAGCCTTGAGGTAGGCCAGGAAATCGGCGCCGATGATGCCGTCAAAGGTCGGCATCTTGTGCTCGGCGGCGACGCGGTTGAGGTCCTTGAGGTTCAGGCAGTCGAACGGCATGCCGGTGATCTTGAGATCTCCGAGATGCAGGTCTGTTCGCGTGCTGATGCGCGGCAGGCCTTGGCCTGTCAGGCCGTAACCGATCTCGGTACCTTGGGTGAGCTTGAGACCAAGGGAATGGGCTAGCGCAAGGTCGAGGATCGAGCCGGCGCCGGTGTCGATGTTGAAGCGATGCGAAACACCGGAGATCATGACGGTGGCGAACAGCTTGCCTTCGGCCGACTTTTCCAGCGGTACGACGACGGTCTTCGGTCCCTCGAAATAAACCATCGTGTTGTCGGCGCGCAGGGGTGTTGCGATGACGAGCAGCAACAGGACCGTGAAACACCATACTGCTGCGCGCATGCAGATCCCCCAGCCCAGCTTCGGATGGCATACTGTCCGGTTGGAGCGTGCGATGCAAATGCGCCGCAATAGGATGTCACTGAAGGAGGCCCGCAGGCCCACCATCTTTACTTCAGCATCAACCAGGGCCGGTGCTGCGGACGTCGGATCTCTTCGAAGTCAGTGTGCTTGTTCTTCCAGATAGACGCGGATTAGCGGCTTGATCTCGTCCGGTGACATGCGGGCAAGTTCGGGCAAGGTGTATTTGGCAGCCAGAGCGGCAGCCACGCGGTAGCCCATATAGTAACCCGCGCAAGGCGGCAGATCGGGATAGGACCCGGTTGTGTAAAACCACTGGCCGTAATCCTTGCCGGTCTTGTCGAGGTCTTCGAGCATCCGCGCGGCAGCGCGCTTCATGACGCCCGGCGCTTCCATCCGTGCCGCCAGATCGGACGGAAAGGGCAATGCCTGCTCGGGCGTGGCGCCCGGCGTGATGGCCTGGCTCACATAGCTGGCGAGACCCTCCACCCACGTGCCCCACCACACCACACCGAGATTTTGCTCGAACCTCTTGCCGAGTACTTGGCGGTGATAGACGTGGAACAGTTCGTGCGAGAACAGCACCGGCAGATCGGAGAGCGGATAGATCTCGGCGATCAGATCGATGCCGAAGCGCATGCGATAGACACCGTCCGGCCCGACGCCGCCACTGCCGGCAAAACGGTTGAACGACGGCCCGAACAGGATCGGCGCCTCGCAGCGGAAGTCCGGGAAGGCTTTGCTGAAGCGCACCTCGGCATTGGCGAAATCGCGCGGGAAGGCGGCGCTTGCGGCACGCATCTTTTCCTCGGTCAGGGCAGGGTAGTCGGCAAACTGTTCGGG
>JBJKRM010000032.1:0-2756 GCA_046704685.1 Rhizomicrobium sp. | reverse complement strand
CCGAGCACCTCCAGTGATGGCACAAAATCGGAATCGACCGCCACCGCCATTTCGAAGGCAGCGATCGCCTCGGCCATCCGCCGCTGCATGACCAACGCCATGCCAAGAGCATGCTGGCCGCCAGCATGCTGTGGATTGCCGGCCAGGAACGCACGCACGGCACGTTCGGCCTCAACGGGACGCTTCTGACGAAGCAGATCCTGTGCGGTGGTATAGCCGGACGCTTCCGGGTTCACCATTCCCCTCACTTCATCTTGCGTTTCCGCATCGCCAAGGTGCGCAGGCGCAAGGCGTTGAGCTTGATGAAGCCCTGCGCGTCCTTCTGGTCATAGGCGCCCTGATCGTCCTCGAATGTGACAAGGTCCTGCGAATAGAGCGAATAGGGCGAGGAGCGGCCAATCACAATGACATTGCCCTTGTAGAGCTTGAGCCGCACCGTGCCGCTGACGAACTCCTGGCTCTTGTCGATGGCGGCCTGCAGCATCTCGCGCTCCGGCGCGAACCAGAATCCGTAATAGACGAGCTCCGCATATTTCGGCATCAGCTCGTCCTTGAGGTGCATGGCACCGCGGTCGAGGGTGATGGACTCCATGGCGCGGTGCGCCGCCAGCAGGATGGTGCCGCCGGGCGTCTCGTAGATGCCGCGCGACTTCATGCCGACGAAGCGGTTCTCCACCAGATCGACGCGACCGATGCCATTGGCCCTGCCGAGGGCGTTGAGCTCGGTGAGCAACGCGGCGGGAGAAAGCGCGCAGCCGTCGATGGAAACCGCATCGCCCTTCTCGAAGCCGATCTCGATCACCGTCGGCTTGTCGGGGGCCTCTTCCGGCGACACGGTGCGCTGGAAGACATCACCATGCGGCTCGACGTCCGGGTCCTCGAGGACCTTCCCTTCCGACGAGGAGTGCAAAAGGTTGGCGTCGACCGAGAACGGCGCCTCGCCGCGCTTATCCTTGGCGATCGGGATCTGATAGCTCTCGGCGAATTGGATCAGCTTGGTGCGGCTGTTGAGGTCCCATTCGCGCCAGGGCGCAATCACCTTGATATCGGGTTTCAGCGCGTAATAGGTCAGTTCGAAGCGGACCTGGTCGTTGCCCTTGCCGGTGGCGCCGTGACAGACGGCATCGGCACCGACCTGCTCGGCGATCTCAATCTGGCGCTTGCTGATCAGCGGGCGGGCGATGGACGTACCAAGAAGGTAAATGCCTTCGTAGAGGGCATTGGCCCGGAACATAGGGAAGACGTATTCGCGGACAAATTCCTCACGCAGATCTTCAATAAAGATATTCTGCGGCAGAATGCCGAGCATCTCCGCCTTCTTGCGGGCGGGTCCCAGCTCCTCACCCTGCCCCAGATCGGCGGTGAACGTCACCACTTCCGCACCGTAGGCGGTCTGCAGCCACTTCAAGATAACCGAGGTATCCAGACCACCCGAATAGGCGAGCACCACCTTCTTCACACTTGTCACATCCGTAATCCTTAACGAAAGGCTGGGACTATACGGTCCGCAGCCCAAAATTCCAGCTGCAGTCGGGTAACAGAAGACGCCGGCGCCTACTAGCCCAACGTGCGGTTTGTGTTACAGTTTTGCCGCGCTTGGGGGCGCCCTTCCATGCCGTTGCCGCGAACATCCGTAATCGGTGGTGTCCTTGTCCTCGCCGTTTTCGGCATCACGACGACGGGGGCTCAGGCACAGAGTGGGACGCGTTGCGTAGCCATCGACCACGGGGTCGAGTACCGCGCCTATCTGCCGGATGGAAAGCGTTACGTCTATGTGGACGTCAGAGTGCTGTCCGGCATCGAACCCTCCGTCTTCGTGATCATCGACAAGAACTACGACAGCAACGACACCGTGCCGGTAAAAAATGATCCGTACGCGGCGTGGTGGATAGACCGCTCTCACCCCATGGGCTTCTCCACCGACCGCATCAAGGTGCGCTGGCCTGACGACAGCACCTGGCAGACGGTGACGGGGTGGCTGAGCGGCCCGGATTGGCAAAAGACCGTGCAGACGATCCCCGGCCTCGAGGCGGCCGGCAAAGGCTTCATCGGAACCGGCTCGAACAACGCGAACACCTACGCCTTCCAGACACGAATCGACATGCCGGGTTTCAACAGCGATGAATTCGACGTCACGCTTCCGGCCGTGACATTCGACGGCGTCACGGTTGCGCCCCCGATGGTGCACTTCCAGCGCACGGACGACAGCCTCTCAGCCAAGTGCTGACGCCATCCTTATTGATGTCATGGAACAAAGGCCTCGGCGAGGCGTACTATCGGCGTTGTACGCGGCAAATGACGTACGACCTTAAGACGGTGAGCCCCCCTCCAGCCGTCTTAACGCTCCGCTCCGGCCGGCCCAGCCCCCCAGACCCCAACGGCCGGAGCGGACCTTTATCTTTCCAGATTGTCATGCAACCGGCCGGATTCTGTTTTCACACCTGACACTTTGGACTCGAAGTCAAGTTCCGTATTACCTAAGCGACTGAAATCAATATCACTTTATTGTGAGCTGTATTGGGCACGATTTTTGCTCAGAGCCTTGCGTGGCTCACGCGCGGAGAATTTCCATGAAACGGAACGGTCTACCGATCTTGGCAACGACATCCGCGACTTGCCCGTGCCAGCCCCTGAACCGGCGGTTTCGGGCACAGGCGGCGCGTTCGGAGTTCGCCGCCGTATGAAAACTGCATAACCAATCCCTTCGGGGATCGGACGGTTG
Source organism: Rhizomicrobium sp. (assembly GCA_046704685.1). Classification (GTDB taxonomy): domain Bacteria; phylum Pseudomonadota; class Alphaproteobacteria; order Micropepsales; family Micropepsaceae; genus Rhizomicrobium. The sequence continues at coordinate 34 of JBJKRM010000032.1, read as the reverse complement.
CCTGCAATCGTTCGGGGAGGGGTACGCCGTGTTC
>JBJKRM010000031.1:0-2611 GCA_046704685.1 Rhizomicrobium sp. | reverse complement strand
GCCTCCTCCATCGCCGGGTCGCTCAGAGCGAACCAGTTCTGCATCAAATGCACCCGCAGCATCTTCTCCAGCGGGTACGGATGACGACCATTGCCGGCGATCGGATAAAACGGTTCGATCAGATTGAGCAACGAGCGCCATGGAACAACCTGTTCCATTTCTTCGAGGAACAGCTCGCGGCGTGTCTTCTTGCGCTTGGCTGCGTACTCCGCGTCCCCGAAGCTCATCTGGTTCATCGTTCGCTCCCCGTGTCGTTATGCTTGCCTACTCAGACCGCATTTCGATGAACTTGTTCAGACTTTCCCTAGGGATATGCAAGACCCGGCAGTGTTCATATATGTCGAAAGGCGAGATTCCTAGCGCAGCCTTAGTGAGGTTCGCGAAATTGGGTGACGACCCATTTACGCCTGGAAACTTCCTTCTCCCTCTGGGAGAAGGATCAGAGGATGAGGGATTCGGCGTCATGTATTTAGACGAATTTCAATAGTGCTGTCTGAAGCGACTCCACCGCCTCATCGATTCCCGTAGCTAATGGAGCGTCAGGTGCTTGTTCCGACCACAATTGTGCCAATTCGTCAATAAAGTCACCCTTCATCAATCGAGGGCGTTCGAGTACCGCACTGCGCGCATGCTCGGCAAGCCACGCGGATAGATATCTGGTTTCAGGCCAATCATCACGCTCCAAATAAAGTATTGGAACGCCAGTGCACGCGGCTTCGACGAATGTCCCATAACCAGGTTTGGTGATCACTGCGTCTACGCTGGCAAGCAAATCTGCGAAATCGATGCGTCCATTATCAAAAGGATGTACGTCTTCACGCCGCACGTTCCATGCATTCGGAACGAGCCAGCTGAATCCGGGAATGCGCTTCCAGTTTTCCACTGGCAGACGGAATTCCATTCCCCCCATGGCGATTAGAATCCAGCGATCGTCTTTAGCCAAACCTAAGTGCCGAGAAAAGCGCTGTCGATCGCGCTTGCCGATACGGGCAATTGGGCCAATGTCCTGACGGTTATCAAGCTTGGTCATCGGCAAGCCCGGCGATACTCGCAGAAAGCAACAGGCATCCCGGTAAGCCGACAGCATCCCCTCGTATATCTCCCCTGCCCAGGTCTCGCCCGCAAAGTAGTGCAAGAACAGATCGGCCCAGTTAATTGAGCACATGCTTGCTGATGGCAGACCAGCGCTGGCGGACGCCGCAAGTGGTAGATAGGCAACGTTGGTCAGTACGGCATCGATTCGATGCGCTCTTAACCAATCGGCTTCAACGGACACGCGTTCCGACCAGTTGCGATGAAAATCCTTATAGGCCTCTGCGGTTGCCGAAAAATCAATATCGACGGCGTTGTTCATCACAAAGCCAAAATCACGTGCCTCATATGCGTAATCGAATTGGCTGGCTATAGACTGATCGAGCCGCTGACGTGGCAGAGCCGTTCGGATGGTCAGTCGCAAGCCCGGAAAGCGGGCTTGAAGAGCCTCAATTACTGGAGCGGTTTGCGCCAAATGGCCCAGTCCATGGGCAGAAATGTCTACAAGCAAATGCATTTCGAGAGGTTACAGGATTGGAAGTGCAACTGCGGTCTAAAGGAATTTGATCGACTTCCACCAATATACGGCAAACACCGAATCCGGTCTGGCAGGCTTAGCTGAATGTTGCCGTTCGCCCGGCACCGCAAACTCAACGGTAACTTTCGCCGCCTACGGTGACCCCCTCTACGGTCTCCCCCTTTTGGTTCGGTAATCGCGAACACCCCGTACCGACGCGCACGCGCAGGCGCCGCAGCCCCACTCTGCTAGACTCCGAAGTAGAAGCCATGATGCAGGATTCGCACTACGACTTGAGATTAGCGCTGGAGCGCATGGGTCTGCTGCTCCCGGGCGAACCCTTCAGCGCGGAAACCCTGGCCCGCGGCGTTTCTTCCGACATCCTGCCCGTAAGCCTGCCCGAACGCACTCCGGCTGTTTCCTTTTGTTTCAAGCGCGCGCTCGCCAAGCTCAAGGTCGCCGCGGACTGGCGCGCGCCGGTGGAACGCAACCATGCCGAAGTCGAATGGATGCGGGTGGCCGAAGAACTGGCGCCGGGGTCCGTGCCAAACATCCTCGGCGAGGATGAGCAAGCCGGCGCGTTCGCGATGGCATACCTCGCCCCCGCGGCGCACCCCGTGTGGAAGAACCAACTGCGCGACGGCGACATCCGGATCGAAACCGCAGCCGCGGTGGCGGGCATCATCGCGGCGATTCACGCCGGGACGGCGCAGCGCGCGGACATCGCGCAGCGCTTCGCCAACGATCACATATTTCACCCGATCCGGCTCGAGCCGTATCTGCTCGCCACCGCGGCGCACCACCCCGACTGCGCCGCACGCCTTCACGAACTCGCCGAAACCACGGCGCGCACCAAGCTCGCACTGGTGCACGGAGAACTCAGCCCAAAAAACATTCTCGTAGCCGCGCGCGGCCCGATACTGCTCGATGCCGAGTGCGCCTGGTACGGCGACCCGGCTTTCGACCTCGCGTTCTGCCTCAACCACCTGCTGTTGAAATGCCTGTGGCGGCCGCAGTGGCGCGAGCGCTACCTCGCCTGCTACGATGCGCTCGCCTCGAGCT
>JBJKRM010000030.1:0-4771 GCA_046704685.1 Rhizomicrobium sp. | reverse complement strand
GGCCACCGCCGAGGCGCTCGCCTTCGGAACGCTCGTGAAGGAGGGCACGGCTGTGCGTCTGGCCGGCCAGGATTCGGGGCGCGGCACCTTCTCGCAGCGCCATGCGGTGCTGGTGGACCAGAAGACCGAGGACCGCCACGTTCCGCTCTGTCATGTGGCCGAAGGCCAAGCCGATTTCGAAGTGATCGACTCGCTTCTCTCGGAAGCTGCCGTGCTCGGTTTCGAATACGGCTATGCCACCGCGGAACCCAAGGCGCTGGTGCTGTGGGAAGCCCAGTTCGGCGACTTCGCCAACGGCGCGCAGGTCATCATCGACCAGTTTATCGCTTCCGGTGAGATGAAGTGGCTGCGTATGTGCGGTCTCGTCATGCTGTTGCCGCATGGCTACGAAGGGCAGGGGCCGGAGCACTCCTCAGCGCGGCTCGAGCGTTATCTGCAGCTCTGCGCCCAGGACAATCTGCAGGTCTGCTATCCGACGACGCCCGCCAATTACTTCCATGTGCTGCGCCGCCAGATGAAGCGCTCGTTCCGCAAGCCGTTGATCCTGATGACGCCGAAATCGCTGCTGCGCCACAAGCGCTGTGTTTCGTTCCTCAAGGATCTGGAGCCCGGAACGTCGTTCCATCGTGTGTTCCGCGACCAGGCCGAATGCGTGCCCGGCGCCACCACCGTGCGGCTGGCGCCCGATGATGAGATCGAGCGCGTCATCCTGTGCAGCGGCAAGATCTACTTCGATCTGATGGACGCCCGCGAACAGAAGGACGAGCAGCGCGTTCAGATGCTCCGCCTTGAACAGCTTTACCCCTTCCCGGAGGGGCCGCTGGGCCAGGAATTGGAGCGCTTCCCCAATGCTGAAATCGTTTGGTGTCAGGAGGAGCCGCGCAATCAGGGCGCTTGGACCTATGTGCGCCAGCGCATCGAATTCCTCATGGAGAAAGTGGGCCGGCCGGTCCGCCCGCGCTATATCGGCCGTCCCGACTACGCCGCCACCGCGGCGGGGCTGATGAGCCAACATAACGCCGAACTGCATTACATCATGGACGAGGCGATGCGCTTCGACCTGAAGATCCGTACCGAGGATGATCAATGAGCATCGAGATCAAAGTTCCGGCGATGGGCGAATCCGTCACCGAAGCCACTGTCGCACGCTGGTTCAAGAAGGAAGGCGACGCCGTCCATCGCGATGAGCCGTTGCTGGAACTGGAAACCGATAAGGTCACGGTGGAAGTGCCGGCGCCCGCCGACGGCGCCATCGAGACGATTTCGGTCAAGGCCGGTGACACGGTGCAGGTCGGCGCCACGCTGGGGGCCATCAGCGAAGGGGCCAAGGGCCGTCACGCGCCTGTTACGTCTTCCAATCCCGATGCGGTTTCACCGAAGAAAGAGAGCACCGGGCCGGTGGTGAAGGCCCCAGCCCCGCCACCGCCCGTCGCCAACCTTGCCGCTGCCGCGCATGCCGCGGTCGGCACGGCACCGGGTGTGATGCCGTCCGCGCGCCGCCTCGCCGAGGAGAACCGGGTCGAAACCAGCGAACTGCAGGGCTCCGGCAAGGATGGCCGCGTCACCAAGGGCGATGTGCTCGACCTTCTGGAGGCGCGGGCCCGCGAGCGTACCAAGGCTCCGGCGACGCCGTTGCCGCCAGGACTGCGTTCCAGGGCCGGCCGCGAAGAGCGCGTGACCATGACGCGCTTGCGCAAGACTATCGCGCTGCGCCTCAAGGAATCGCAAAACACCGCCGCCCAGCTCACCACCTTCAACGAGATCGACATGAGCCATGTGATGGCTCTGCGCACGCAGTACAAGGAAAGTTTCGAGAAGAAGCACGGTGTGCGTCTCGGCTTCATGGGCTTCTTTGTCAAGGCCTGCGTCGCTGCTTTGAAGGAGATTCCCAACGTCAATGCCGAGATCGAAGGCGACGATGTCATCTACAAGAATTACTACGACATCGGTGTTGCGGTCTCGACGGAACGCGGCTTGGTGGTTCCGGTTCTGCGCGACACCGACCGGTTGTCGCTCGCCGGTATCGAGGCGGCGATCCATGATTTCGGCACCCGGGCCCGCGACAACAAGCTGAAGATCGAGGAGTTGCAGGGCGGATCGTTCTCCATCACCAATGGCGGCGTGTTCGGCTCACTGATGTCGACGCCGATCCTCAATTCGCCGCAGTCTGGCATCTTGGGCATGCACAAGATCCAGAACCGACCGATGGCCGAGGGCGACAAGGTCGTGATCCGGCCGATGATGTATGTGGCGCTGTCCTATGATCACCGTCTGGTGGATGGCAAGGAGGCTGTCACCTTTTTGGTGCGGGTGAAAGAGGTGCTGGAAGCTCCGGAGCGGCTGCTGCTGGAGATTTGACGGCCTTTGCGCAATTGACATGCCGGCATTGGAGGATGTGAGGTCCGAGGAGGGATTCCGCAATGCTCCGTACTTTCTGCGTTGTTTTGTTGACCGCCGCTGTGCTGACTCCAGCATTTGGCAGGAACGCCGAGTGGCTTCCCACCGGCCAGCGCATCACGCCGGAAGCGGCCACCGGCGCCCACTTTGAAGCGCTTAATCCTGGTCTTCCCGACTTCCCGGATTTCCGCGCCGGCATGGCAGTGACGGCGCTGGCCAGCCATGATGGAAAAACCCTTCTGGTCCTTACTTCGGGCTTCAACCTCCTGTCGAATGCGACGGGTACCAAGGCCGCCCATTCGAAAGAGTACATCTTCGTCTACGACATCAGCGGGCGCATGCCCAAAAAGGTGCAGGTGCTGGACGTGCCGAACAGTGATTCCGGCATCGTCTTCGCGCCCGACGACCGGCGTTTCTATGTCTCGGGCGGCGTCAATGACGATGTGCATGTGTTCGCCAAGAGCGGTGGGCGCTGGGCGGAAGACGGGGCGCCGATTGCGCTCGGCCACAAGCAAGGCAACGGTATCGACGTCAAGCCGAGTGCGGCGGGGCTCGATGTGACGGCCGATGGCAAGCTCGTGGTGGTGGCCGACCGCTACAACGACGCCATTACCCTGGTCGATCCTTTTGCCCGCAAGGTGGTGGGCGAACTCGACCTGCGTCCCGGCAAGGAGAATCCGGCCAAGCGCGGCGTGCCCGGCGGCGAATATCCACTGTGGGTGCAGATCAAGAGCCGGACCGCCTATGTCTCCAGCCAGCGTGACCGCGAGGTCGACGTGGTGGCGCTTTCAGGAACGCCGCGTGTCACCCATCGCATCGCGGTCGAGGGCGTCCCCAACCGCATGTTGCTCGATGCGTCCGGCAAGCACCTCTATGTGACGTCGGATAACGCCGACATCGTCAGCGTCATCGACACCAGGACAAATCGTGTTATCCGCACCATCGACGTGGAGGCCCCCAAAGGCATGCTGTCCGGTCATTTCGGTGGTGCTGCGCCCAACAGCCTGGCGCTGTCCCCGGACGGCAAGACGCTTTACGTCACCGATGGCGGCACCAATGCGCTGGCCACCATCCCGCTCACGGGCAAGGGGGACGATCATGTCGCGGGGCTGGTGCCGACGGGTTGGTATCCCAATTCGGTCGCCGCGGTTGGAGACATGCTCTATGTCGTCAACGGCCGCAGCAACACCGGCCCCAATCCGCTGGGCTGCTCGCACAATCACTACGATCCGGCGAAGGCCGCAGCGTGCAACGCCCGAAACCATTATGTTCTGCAGTTGAGCCATGCCGGATTGCTGTCGCTACCGGTGCCGGATGCCCACGACCTCAGACAACTCACTGACACGGTGGCGGCCAATGACGGTTTTCGCCTCACCATCGATCCCGACGATGTCCGGGTGATGACGGCGCTGAGGAAACACATCAAGCATGTGATCTATATCATCAAGGAGAACCGCACCTACGACCAGGTGCTGGGCGATCTGGGGCGCGGCAATTCCGATCCCTCGCTTGCGCTGTTCGGCGAGGCGGTGACGCCCAACGAGCACGCCCTGGCGCGCCGGTTCGTGACGTTGGACAATTTTTATGATCCCGGCGAGGTGAGTGGCGAAGGTTGGCCGTGGAGCACCAATGCGCGCGAGACGGATGTGAACGTCAAGCAGATGGCGATGTATTACGCCGGCCGCGGGCAGTCCTATGATGCCGAGGGACAGAACCGCGGCATCAGCGTCGGACTGAAGTCGGTGGCCGAACGGCGTGCCGCCGATCCCGGCCTGCCCAACGATCCCGATCTTCTGCCCGGCACCAACGACGTCTCCGCCCCGGACGGCAACGATGGCGAGAAGGGGGAGGGCCATTTGTGGGATGCCGCTTTGCGCGCCGGGATCACGCTGCGCAATTACGGCATGCACCTCGATCTTGGCCGCTACGACACCAGGAGCCCTGATCCAGTACCGCTCGACCGCGATCCCTTTACCTCGAAAACCCGGGTGGCGTGGCCATCACAGGACGATCTGATCCCTGTCACCGATCCTTATTTCCGCGGCTTCGATACCCGCTTCCCGGACTTCTGGCGCGAGCACGAATGGCAGCGCGAATTCGCGCTGCAAGTGAAGAACCATGATATGCCGGCGCTGTCGTTGGTGCGCTTCATGGAGGACCACACCGGTGCCTTCAAGTACGCCATCGATGGGGTAAACACGCCGCAACGCCAGGTCGCCGACAACGACTATGCCGTTGGTCTGCTGGTGCAGGCGGTCGCGAACAGCCCTTATGCCGATTCCACGCTGATTTTCGTGGTGGAAGATGACGCCCAGGACGGCCCCGACCATGTTGACGCCCACCGCTCCACGGCCTTCGTGATCGGGCCCTACGT
>JBJKRM010000029.1:0-9390 GCA_046704685.1 Rhizomicrobium sp. | reverse complement strand
TTCTTCCTGAACTCGATGGTGAAGGCCTTCGTGCCGCGCTATCGCTACGACCAGCTGATGCGGCTGGGCTGGAAGTACCTGCTGCCGCTGTCGATCGGCTGGGTGGTGGTGGCGGCCAGCTGGGTTCAATTCGTCCGTCCCTGGTGGGATCCGATCATCGTTCACGTGTTTGGAGGCTAGATGGCATACCTCGACAAAAAGGCACGCCAGATATTCCTCTGGGAATTCTTCCAGGCGTTCATGCTTTCGATGCGCTACTTCTTCGCGCCGAAGGCGACGCTCAACTATCCCTTCGAGAAATCGGCCCAGTCGCCGCGCTTCCGTGGCGAGCATGCGCTGCGCCGCTATCCCAACGGCGAAGAGCGCTGCATCGCCTGCAAGCTGTGTGAAGCCATCTGCCCGGCACAGGCCATCACCATCGAAGCCGAGCCGCGCGACGACGGTAGCCGGCGCACCACGCGCTACGACATTGACATGGTGAAGTGCATCTACTGCGGCTACTGCCAGGAGGCCTGTCCGGTGGATGCCATCGTGGAAGGGCCGAACCTCGAATTCGCGACCGAGACCCGCGAAGAACTCTATTACGACAAGGCCAAGCTGCTGGCGAACGGCGACCGTTGGGAGCCGGCCCTTGCCCGCAATATCGAACTGGACGCGCCATACAGATGAGCATGAACCATATCTCGCCGCAGGGGGCCACCTGCCGCTTAGGCCGTGGAGGCAGAGCATGATCCTCCAGCAGTTTGCCTTCTATCTCTTCGCCAGCGTGCTGCTTCTCAGCGGTGTGGTGGTCGTGACGGCCCGCAATCCGGTCTATTCGGTGCTGTTCCTGATCCTGGCCTTCTTCAATGCCGCCGGCCTGTTCGTCCTGATGCAGGCTGAATTCCTCGCGATGATCCTGGTGATCGTCTATGTCGGCGCGGTCGCCGTGCTGTTCCTCTTCGTGGTGATGATGCTCGACGTCGATTTCGCCGAATTGAAGAAGGGGGCACAAGCCTATCTACTGCCCGGTCTGGGTATCGGCGGTTTGTTGGCCGCGGAGTTGATCGTGGTCCTGGCTTGGCACTGGAATTTCGCCACGCAGGCCACCAAGGGGGCGCCCACACCGGCGAACCTGTCCAACACGGTCGCGCTCGGCCACATTCTCTATACGGATTATGTCTACTACTTCGAGGTCGCCGGCCTGATCCTCTTGGTCGCCATGATCGGCGCCATTGTCCTGACGTTGCGCCAGCGCGAGGGCGTTCGTCGTCAGAAGGCCTGGACGCAGATCTCGCGCCAAAAATCGGATGCCATGGCGCTGGTCGATGCCGAGCCGGGCGAGGGGGTTCAGTGATGCCGATCGGACTTGGTTATTACCTGACGGTTGCCGCCGCGCTGTTCACCATTGGCGTGTTCGGCATCTTCCTGAACCGCAAGAACATCATCGTCATCCTGATGTCGATCGAGCTCATCCTGCTCGCCGTCAACATCAACTTCGTGGCGTTCTCCAGCTACCTCGGTGATCTTGTCGGGCAGGTGTTTGCTCTGTTCGTGCTGACCGTCGCCGCCGCAGAGGCCGCGATCGGCCTTGCCATCCTCGTCGTCTATTTCCGCAACCGCCGCACCATCGCGGTGGAAGACGTCAACATGATGAAGGGCTGAGATGTACACCACGCTGGTCTTCCTCCCCATCATCGCGTCGGCCATTGCCGGCATTTTCCAGAAATGGCTTGGCGCACGCATCTGTCAGGTCCTGACCACGGGCGCTCTGTTCGTCTCCCTTGGCCTGTCGATCTACGTCTTTTACGACGTCGCCTTCCTGGGACACGCCAAGATCGTCACGCTGTGGCAGTGGATCTCGTCGGGCGCTTTCACCGTCGACTGGCAGATCCGTGTCGACACCCTGACAGCGGTCATGCTGGTGGTGGTGACGGGCGTCTCCGCCCTGGTGCACCTCTACTCCTGGGGCTACATGGCCGATGATCCGGGGCGGCCGCGCTTCTTCTCCTATCTGTCGTTCTTCACCTTCGCCATGCTGATGCTGGTGACGGCCAACAACTTCCTGCAGATTTTCTTCGGCTGGGAAGGCGTCGGTCTGGCCTCCTATCTCTTGATCGGCTTCTGGTACAAGAAACCGAGTGCCAACGCCGCGGCGATCAAGGCCTTTGTGGTCAACCGCGTCGGTGATTTCGGCTTCATGCTTGGCATCTTCGCGATCTTCTGGACCTTCAAGACGCTGGATTTCGATGCCGTGTTCGCCGCCGCGCCCGCCGTCGTCGGCAAGACCTTTGCCTTCGGCAGCTGGCATCCCGAGATCCTCGAAACCATCTGTTTCCTGCTGTTCATGGGGGCCATGGGCAAATCGGCCCAGATCGGCCTGCACACCTGGCTGCCCGACGCCATGGAAGGCCCGACGCCGGTCTCCGCCCTGATCCATGCTGCCACCATGGTGACCGCCGGTGTCTTCCTGGTCTGCCGGGCTTCGCCGCTGTTCGAGCTGGCGCCGACGGCGCTCGCCTTCGTCGCCTTCATCGGCGCCACCACGGCGTTCTTCGCCGCCTCGATCGGTCTGTTCCAGAACGACATCAAGCGGGTGATCGCGTACTCCACCTGTTCGCAGCTCGGCTACATGTTCGCCGCCGCCGGCGTCTCGGCCTATGGCGGGGCGATGTTCCACCTCTTCACCCACGCCTTCTTCAAGGCGTTGCTGTTCTTGTCTGCCGGTTCGGTGATCGTGGCCATGCACCACGAGCAGGACATGCGGAAGATGGGTGGGCTGTGGAAGCGGCTGCCCTTCACCTGGGTGGTGATGATGATCGGCAACCTGGCCTTGACCGGTGTGGGCATTCCGTTGCTCGGCATCGGCACGGCCGGCTTCTATTCCAAGGACTCCATCATCAACGCCACCTTCCTGGCAGGAACGCCGATCGGCCATTACGCCTTCATTCTGACAGTGCTGGCGGCCGGCATGACCTCATTCTATTCCTGGCGTCAGTTCCTCATGACCTTCCATGGCCGCTATCGCGGGCAGGATCATCATGATTGGGAGGAACACGGCCAGGGCGAACATCATCATGCGCCGAAGCTGGAAGATATCCATGAGCCGGCCAGGACGATGCTGGTGCCGCTCGGGGTGCTGGCGCTGGGGGCGCTGTTCGCCGGGGCGTTGTTCACCAATTACTTCATCGGCGGCGCCGCGTTCTGGCACGGTTCGGTGGCAGTGATCCTCGGTCATCACGCAGCGGGCATGCACAGCCTGCCGCTGTGGGTCGAGTTATCGCCGCTGGCGCTGACCATCATCGGGTTCGCCATCGCCTACTACTACTACATCCTCCACCCAGACCTGCCGGCGAAGATGGCTGCCCGGCGCGGCATGCTCTACATGTTCCTGTTCAATAAATGGTATTTCGACGAGCTTTACGCCTTCCTGTTCGTTCGGCCGGCGCTGCGCCTTGGGCGAATATTGTGGAAATGGGGTGACGGCAGGATCATCGACGGCGTCGGGCCGGACGGGGTGGCGGCGCGTGTTCTCGACGCCGCGCGCGGGGCGGTGCGTCTGCAGACCGGTTACGTCTATCACTACGCCTTCGCCATGCTGATCGGTGTGGTGGGGCTGGTGACCTATTTCCTCGCGGCGTGGAGGTAGATGGGATGAACCACATTCTCTCCATCATCACCTTCCTGCCGCTCCTCGGTGTGGCGTTCATTCTCATCACCCGCGGCGATAAAGCCTCGCGGGCTTCCAACCCGCGCTGGGCGGCGCTGATCATCACCCTGATCGATCTTGGGCTTGCCATATTCCTGTGGACGCAGTTCGACGGTTCGTCTTCGGCCTTCCAGTTCCAGGAGCATATGCAGTGGTTCGGGGCCGGAACGAACATCACCTACCATGTGGGCGTCGACGGCATTTCGATGTTGTTCGTGGTGCTGACGGCGTTGTTGATGCCCTTCAGCATCCTGGCCAGTTGGGAATCCGTCAAGGAACGCGTCCCCGAATACATGATCGCCTTCTTGGCGCTTGAGACGCTGATGATGGGCGTCTTCACGTCCCTCGACCTCTTCCTCTTCTACGTCTTCTTCGAGGGCGGTCTGATCCCGATGTTCCTCATCATCGGCATCTGGGGCGGCAAGCGGCGCGTCTATGCCAGCTTCAAGTTCTTCCTCTACACGCTGCTCGGCTCGCTCTTCATGCTGCTTGCCATGCTGTGGATGTACTTCACGGCCGGCACGGCGGACATCCCGACCATCATCAACACCGTGCATTTCCCGGTGGCCGCGCAGTACGTGCTGTGGTTCGCCTTCCTGGCCAGCTTCGCCGTGAAGATGCCGATGTGGCCGGTTCATACCTGGCTGCCTGATGCGCATGTGGAAGCGCCGACGGCCGGATCGGTGATCCTGGCTGCCATCCTCCTCAAGATGGGTGGTTACGGCTTCCTGCGGTTCTCGCTGCCGATGTTCGCCACGGCCTCAAGCCATCTGGCGCCGCTGATGTTCGCGCTGTCGATCGTGGCGATCATCTACACCTCCTTCGTCGCCCTGGCGCAGGAGGATATGAAGAAGCTGATCGCCTATTCCTCTGTGGCCCATATGGGCTTCGTCACCATGGGTATCTTCACCTTGACCCAGCAGGGGGTCGACGGCGGTATCTTCCAGATGTTGAGCCACGGCATTGTCTCCGCCGCGCTGTTCCTTTGCGTTGGCGTGATCTACGACCGCATGCACACCCGCGAGATTGCGGCCTATGGCGGCCTCGTCAACCGCATGCCGTTCTATGCCGCCTGCCTGATGATATTCACGCTGGCCAATGTCGGACTGCCTGGCACTTCGGGCTTCATCGGCGAGTTCCTCACCATGCTGGGCGCCTTCCATATCCAGACCTGGGTGGCGATCTTCGCCGCCACGGGTGTGATTCTGTCGGCGGCCTACATGCTATACATGTACTGGCGGGTGATCCTCGGCGAACTGATCAAGCCGGCGCTGCAGACCATCAAGGACCTGACCCTGCGCGAGGCCGCGATCCTCACGCCGCTGGCCGTCGCCACCATTGTCATGGGCGTCTATCCCAAGTTCATCTGCGACATTACGAGCACTTCCGTGGCCCACCTCATTGAGCAGCACAACACCGACCTGGCATATGACCAGCACCGGTCCTCGCCCGTTTACGCAAAAAACGGTGCGCCGGTGGTGGCAAGCATAACGGGAAGGACGGTTCATCTGCGTCTGGCAGCCACCGTTGAGAGGACTGCGCCATGAACATCGAACATGATCTTACGGTGCTGGCGCCCGAGCTGATCCTGGCAATCGGTTCGATGGCGGCGCTGATGATCGGCGCGGTGCGCGGTGACAAGGAAAGCCGGCTCGTCTCCGCGTTGATGGTTTTGTTGATGTTCCTGGCGGGCTGCGTGGTGGTGGTTGGTCCCGCCGACACCGCCTTCCACGGCGCCTTCGTGGTCGATGCGTTCTCGCGCTTCGCCAAGATCCTGATCCTGGGATCGGCGGCGTTGTGCATCATCATGGCGCAGAATTTCTTCGAAGCGGAGAAGATGGTCCGCTTCGAGATGCCGGTTCTGATTGGCCTGTCCACCCTCGGTATGATGCTGATGGTGTCGTCCGCCAACTTCATCGCGCTTTATGTCGGCCTGGAGCTGCAGAGCCTGGCGCTGTACGTGCTGGCCGCCTTCAACCGCGACAGCGCGAAGTCCACCGAAGCCGGCCTGAAATATTTCGTCCTCGGGGCGTTGTCGTCGGGCATGATGCTCTACGGCATCTCCCTGATCTATGGCTTCACCGGCACCACCGAGTTTGCCGCCGTGGCCGCCGTGGTGAAGGCTTCCGGCGTCAGCATCGGTCTCGTCTTCGGTCTGGTGTTCCTGATCGCCGGTCTCGCCTTCAAGATCTCCGCCGTGCCGTTCCATATGTGGGCGCCCGACGTCTATGAAGGCGCTCCCACGCCGATCACCGCCTTCTTCACCACCGCCGGCAAGGTTGCCGCTCTGGCGCTCACCATCCGCGCCATCATGATCCCGTTCCCGGATGCATTGCATCAGTGGGGGCAGATCATCGTGGTGGTGTCGGTGCTGTCGATGGGATTGGGGGCGGTGGCCGCCATCGGCCAGACCAACATCAAGCGCCTGATGGCCTATTCGTCGATCGGCCACATGGGCTATGCGCTTCTCGGCCTTGCCGCCGGCACGCTTGAAGGCGTGCAGGCCATGCTGATCTATCTGGCTTTCTACGCCGTCACCAACATCGGCGCTTTCGTCTGCATCCAGGCCATGCGCCGCAATGGCGAGGCGGTGGAGACGATTTCCGATCTGGCCGGATTGGCGCGCAGCCGCCCGGGGTTCGCCTTCGCTATGGCGGCGTTCATGTGGAGTCTCGCAGGCCTGCCGCCGCTCGCCGGTATCGTCGCCAAGATTTACGTCTTCCTCGCCGCGTTGCATGCGGGGTTGGTGATCCCGGCCGTTCTCGGTGTTCTGGCGAGTTGCGTGGGCGCCTACTACTATCTGCGCATCGCCAAGATCATCTACTTCGATGAGCCGGCCAAGCCGTTTGATCCGGGTCTCGGCGGCCGCGGCATGGGCCTCATCATGACGGCCTCGGCGGCCTTCACGGTGCTGCTCATCGTGGTGCCGAGCATCCTGATCGGTCCGCCGGGCGCGGCCGCGGTGGCGATCCTCAGGTGAGTTCCTGGCCTGCCGGCTATGGTCTTCTGGAGTTCGACGAAATCGACTCCACCAACCAAGAGGCACGCCGTCGGGCACAGGCCGGCGAACTTGGCCCCCTCTGGATCACCGCTGCTCGCCAGACGCAGGGCAGGGGACGCCGCGGGCGGGTGTGGATTGCACCGCCGGGAAACCTCTCGGCTACGCTGCTGCTGCGCCCCAACCGGCCTGCGGCCTCTTGCGCCCAGCTCTCCTTCGCTGCGGCCTTGGCCGTGGCCGACATGTTGTCCATCTACGGACGAGGCCTCGATTTCCGCCTCAAATGGCCCAATGACGTGCTGTCCGTCGGCAAGAAGATCGCCGGCATCCTGCTCGAATCCGAAAGCACTCCGGATGGCATGACGGCTTGGCTCGCCATCGGCATCGGCGTGAATCTGGCGGCTTTCCCGGACGATACGGAGCTTCCTGCCGCCTCGCTGCGGTCCTTGGGGGCAACGCCTCCGTCACCAAAGGACGCAACGCTCGACCTCGCTGCCGCCTTCGCGAAATGGTATGAGACTTGGCGGCAGGCCGGGTTTGCTCCGGTGCGGGAAGCTTGGCTGTCCAGGGCGCAAGGGCTGGGGCAGCGTATTCGCGTGCGGTTGGCGAATGGGACACTCGTGGGCGTCTTCCGCGATATCGACGACAGCGGCGCGTTGCTGCTGGGCCTGCCCAACAATGTGACGCGGACAATCGCCGCGGGAGAGGTCTTTTTCTGAGGGTGCCATGCTCCTCGCCATTGACGCCGGCAACACCAACATCGTCTTCGCCGTCCACGACGGCGAGGGGATCCGTTGCGAATGGCGCGCGGTCACCAAGACCACGCGCACGGCCGACGAATATGCGGTGCTGTTGAAGCCGCTGTTCGAATTGAACGGCCTGACCTTCTCCGATTTTGATGCCGCCATTATCGCCACGGTGGTGCCGGCAGCGCTGTTCGATCTGCGCCAGCTCTGCCGCCGCTATCTGAATGTCGATCCGCTGGTGATCGGCGATCCGGCGGTGGATCTCGGTCTCGAGGTCCTGACCGACCGGCCCGAGGCCGTCGGCGCCGACCGCCTGGTCAATGCCGTGGCGGCGCATGCCAAGTATGGCGGCCCGCTGATCATCGTTGACTTCGGCACGGCCACCACGTTCGACATCGTCAATGCCGACGGCAATTACGAAGGCGGCGTGATTTCTCCAGGCATCAATCTGTCGGCCGAAGCGCTGCACAAGGCGGCGGCGATGCTGCCGCGCGTGGCGGTGGCACGGACCCAGTCGGTGATCGGCAAGGACACGGTTCCGGCCATGCAGTCGGGCCTGTACTGGGGTTATGTTGGTCTGATTGAAGGGATCGTCGCCCGCGTCAAGACCGAATACGGCAAGCCCATGGACGTCATTGCCACCGGCGGGTTGGGCAAGGTGTTCTACAAGCAGACGCCGGCCATTGATCATTACGACCCGGACCTCACGATCCGCGGCTTGGTGCAGATTTACGCGCGGAATTCGGCGAAGGCGGGTTGATGGCATACGACGACAACGAGTTGGTCCTCCTCCCGCTGGGCGGCGCGGGCGAGATTGGCATGAATTTCAACGCCTACGGCTTCGGACCGCCCGATGACCGCAAATGGATCGTGGTCGATTGCGGTGTGCTGTTCGGCCGTGAGGGCGGCACGCCCGGTGTCGATCTCATCATGCCCGATATCACTTATCTCGCCGAGCAGCGTGAAGACGTTCTCGGCATCGTCGCCACCCATGCGCACGAAGACCATATCGGCGCCATCCATCTCTTGTGGCCGATGCTGAAATGCCCGGTCTACGCCACGCCGTTCACTGCCAGGCTGATCGAAGGCAAGCTGGAGGAGGCCGAGCTCACCGGCCGGGTAAAGCTCAGGGTCGTGCCGCTGCACGGCAAGCTGACGCTGGGCCCGTTCGATCTCGAATTGGTCTCGATCACGCATTCCATCCCCGAGCCCAATGCCGTCGCCATCAAGACGCCGCTTGGCACCGTGGTGCACACCGGCGACTGGTAGATCGATCCCGATCCTCTGATTGGCGAGAAGGCCGACATCAACCGCTTCCGGCAGCTTGGCGACGAGGGCGTTCTGGCTCTGGTCTGTGATTCCACCAATGCTCTGGTGGAAGGCGAATCCGGCTCCGAATCCAAGGTGCGCAAGGCGCTCACCGATCTGATCGGCACCTTGAAAGGCCGTGTGGCGGTCACCGGCTTTGCCTCCAACGTGGCGCGCCTCGACACCATTGCCAAGGCTGCCAAGGCGCACAAGCGCGAGATCGTCCTGGTCGGCCGCGCCATGCACAAGATCGTCCAGGCGGCCAAGGACGTCGGCTACTTGGCGGATTTTCCGCCGATCCGCGATGAGGAGGAGGCCGAGGATCTACCGCCGCATCGCGTGCTCTACATCTGCACCGGCAGCCAGGGAGAGCCGCGCGCCGCTCTGCCGCGCATTGCCGCCGGCGAGCATTCCATCAAGCTCGGACCGGGCGACAGCGTGGTGTTCTCCTCACGCATCATCCCGGGAAACGAGCTTGCCATCTTCGAATTGCACAACAAGCTGGCCGCTCTCGGTGTGGAGGTGCTGTCGGCTGAGGATCATTTCGTGCACGTTTCCGGGCATCCGGCGCGCGGCGAGTTGGCCGAGATGTACCGTTGGGTCCGCCCGAAGGTCGCCGTCCCGGTGCATGGTGAGCTGCGTCACATGCA